>JAFGXK010000009.1 GCA_016936695.1 Bacteroidales bacterium
AGTCAGGATCTTCATCTGTCCGGAACGATAAGTTATTTTACAGGGTGCCAGATGTGGTAAATGTAAAAATCTCAATTGGGAGTGAAGTGCTTAATTCAACACGAAAACTTATTTATCAGTTCGGGGAAACAGTCAGATTGCCATCAAACTATGTTATTGACAGGTAAAAGCATGTTATAACATTGTTATAACGCACCTGTAAATGAGTTTATAATTGATATTCAATCTGAAAGCTGTTTAAGATAGTATTGGGAAAGCCGCTTGTATGCTACTCTATATTCCCTTTGAACGCTGCTGAATATTCCTGAAAATTACTGGTTTCATATGCCTTGTCGGCAAAGAAACTGAGCAACAGCTCCATTTCTTTTGGCTGGCGGTAACCCGGAACGGGTGATACCTGGAATTTGTCGTCCTTTTTTGTAAGGAAAACCACGGTAGGATAGGAAAGCTGACCATTCAGAAGAGCAACTGCGAGCTGGTGTGCCTTGCCGGCTTTGCCGTCATTTGTGAATTTCTGTCCGAAGAAGGTAATCTCCTCCTTGCCCTCAGCATTGAATTTGACAGGATAGAATTTTTTGTTCAGAATTTCGGCAATAACCGGATTTGTAAAAGTATCCTGATCCATTTTCTTGCACCACCCGCACCAGTCGGTATAGGCATCGATGAACATCGGCCTGAATGATTGCTTCGAAAGTTGTTCAGCTTCCTGGATAGTATACCATTTTATTTCAGTCTGAGTAAAAGCGTTTAGTGTAAACGCTGTCAGTAAGGCTATTAAAAAGGACTTTTTCATACGTTTGCTCTGAAGGATAAAAAATATATTTAAGTTTTCAATAAGTGATTTTCTCCCAAATTGCCTGTCCAAAGCGGATTTTCACCAGTATAAACGGTAAAACAACATTTTATGTTCATTTTAACCATATAAATTCAGGATTATCACAGAAATATTTTTCTACATTTACCGGTCCTAAAAACAAACTGACCTTTTAAATGGAAACAATTACCAATACTTTGCGCGACTCTAAGGCAGCACGATGGACTGCCCTTGCAGTAGTTGCTTTTACAATGCTTTGCGGTTACTGGTTAACCGATGTAATGGCGCCTCTGAAACCCATGCTTGAGAAAGAGCTTTTGTGGAACAGTGCTGAATACGGATTCTTTACGAGTGCTTACGGGTGGTTCAATGTGTTCCTGCTCATGCTTATTCTTGGCGGAATCATTCTCGACAAGATGGGTGTAAGGTTTACCGGTATTATGTCGACTACAATAATGGTATTGGGAACCGCGATAAAATTCTGGGCCATTTCAACTCATTCTCTCGATGGGCAAACACTTCTGGGAATGAAAGCTCAGGTTGTAATTGCCGGTCTTGGATTTGCAATCTTTGGAGTCGGGGTGGAAACTGCCGGCATAACTGTGTCGAAGATCATTGTCAAATGGTTCAAGGGAAAGGAGCTGGCACTTGCAATGGGGCTGGAAATGGCCACGGCAAGGATAGGAACAACGATGGCACTTGTTACTTCTGTTCCGATTGCCAGGGCTTTAGGCGGGGTTTCCAAGCCGATTCTTGTATGTCTTATCATGCTCTGTATCGGAATGATCTCATTCATCGTATACACTTTCATGGACAAAAAACTCGACAAATCGATAGCTGACGAGTTAAAAAGGAGTGAATCAAAAGAAAGCGAAGAGTCATTCAGCATAAAGGATATCTGGTTAATTATAAATAACAAGGGATGGTGGTACATTGCACTTTTATGCGTTTTGTTCTACTCGGCTGTATTTCCCTTCTTAAAGTATGCATCCGATCTTATGGTAAATAAATTCGGTGTTGATCCCGAGCTTGCTGGTATCATTCCCGGAATGCTTCCTTTCGGCACCATGATTCTGACACCGCTGTTTGGTAATCTTTATGACCGGAAGGGGAAGGGAGCCTCCATAATGATCCTCGGAGCTCTTCTTCTGATATTTGTTCATGCGATGTTTTCAATTCCCTTTCTCAGGGCCACTCCGATTGCCATTGTACTTATAATCATACTGGGAATAGGTTTTTCGCTTGTGCCATCAGCAATGTGGCCCTCGGTACCGAAGATCATCCCCGAGAAGCAGCTGGGAACAGCCTATGCACTTATATTCTGGGTTCAGAATATAGGACTTATGGGTGTTCCTGCGCTTATAGGATGGGTTCTTAACAAATATTGCATAACCGGGACATACCTGATCGACGGTTCACCGGTTCCAAGCTATAACTACACCCTGCCGATGATTATATTCACAAGCTTCGGGGTTATTGCCCTCCTGTTTGCAGTTCTGCTTAAGGCAGAGGATAAGAAAAAGGGATATGGTCTGGAGATGCCTAACATCAAAAAGTAAAATTACAGGGCTTACAAAAAAAGGATCGCTTGATGAGGCGATCCTTTTTTTTGTCCGGCTGAACAACTAAACTGAAAATTCTGCAGCAGGAAAGACTTTTCAGGCCATTTTAATAAGAATGGACTTAATTGTATCCGATACATCCTCTTCCTCGTCCACACATCTTTCAAGGATCTCAAGAATTTTATTGTTCTTCAGAAGTTCTGACGGATCCTTCTCTTGCTCAAACAGCTCTGAGACAGCAACGAAATAGTAATCGTCAGCCTTATGCTCTATATCCTTGATACGGTCGCATGCCCGGGTAATCTCTTCTTTGTTGGCTGCTGCGTCGTTCAGGCAATGGATGCAGATTTTTATTTCTTTTGCTCCCTCAAGAATCATTCTGGCCATCTCCCCATAAACAGGAAGGAGATTTTTAGGTTTATAGAGGCATATCCTCCTGCTTATGCCGTTGATTGAATCAACCACATTATCAATGTTTGCTGTCAGTTCATGAATATCTTCCCTGTCAAAAGGTGTGATGAACGACTTATTGAGCTGGTGGTAGGTAGTGTCGGTAATCTCGTCCCCGATATGTTCCACCTCCTTTATCTGCTGATAAATCCTTTCGTGGTCGGTCTGATCCGTTGTGGAAAGGAGTTCTATGAGAAGTTCAGCTGCTTTGACAAGGTTGGCAGCATCTTTCTCGAACAAAGGATAAAAGGAATGGTCTTTCGGAACAAAGAACTTGAGAAACTTATCGATATTCATATTTTGGAATTTTGAGTGTTAATAATATTTATCATGGAAGTATCCATTTAAGCAGAAAGAAAATCAAAGCTCCGAAGGCACCGGACACCGGTATTGTCAGTATTCATGCGTAGAATATTTAGCGTTACGCCCCGTTTAACTGCCGAAAGGACTTTGGTTGATACTACAGTGGCTATTGAATTTGCCGAATCATGGAATCCGTTAATAAAGTCAAACACAAGAACCAATCCGACAATAATATACAAAAACGTCATTTGAAGCCTGTTTGAGTTAACAACTTTTATTTATTAGCAGAATTGGCTGGTTTGGAATGATTTAAGATCCTTGGTCATAAGGTTCTGATATTTTGATCAGGTGCCCAAAATTATAAAAATATTATTACTTTTATGAATTAATCATTCTAAAATTAAAAAACATAACCATATGAATGACATACGACAACTTGAACCAAAGCCTCTGTGGGGCTTCTTTCATCAGATTACACAGATCCCTCGTCCATCGAAGAAGGAAAAGCTTATTGCTGAATATATGGTGAAATTTGCATCCGGTCACAAGCTTGAAACTATAGTCGACAAGACCGGGAACGTTATAATAAGAAAGCCTGCCACGAAAGGCATGGAAAACCGAAAGGGAGTTGTCCTGCAGGCTCATCTCGACATGGTTCCGCAAAAGAACAGCGACAAAAAGCACGATTTTGAGAAGGATCCCATCGAAACGATTATCGATGGCGAATGGGTCAGGGCGAACGGTACAACACTTGGTGCCGACAACGGTATTGGTGTTGCAGCAGCAATGGCCATTCTGGCTTCAAAGGATATTCCTCATGGTCCGCTGGAAGTACTTCTTACAATAGATGAAGAGACCGGCATGACAGGTGCTTTCGGGCTTAAAAAGGGATTGCTGCACGGCGATATTCTCTTGAATCTGGATTCAGAGGACGAAGGAGAACTTTATGTTGGCTGCGCCGGAGGGATTGATGTTGCTGCGATAAAAAAGTATAGTGAGGTAAAGACTCCTGCAGGGATGGCTGCATATCATATAACCGCCTTAGGTTTGAAAGGCGGACATTCCGGACTGGATATTCCACTGGGCAGGGCAAACTCTAACAAGATCATGTTCAGGTTTCTGATGCAGGCCGAATCCGATTTTAAAATAAGGCTGGCGGAAGCCGCCGGAGGAGACCTCAGGAATGCAATTCCGCGTGAATCGCATGCTGTAGTTGTAGTTCCAAAGAAAAGCGCCGTTGAATTCGAGAAGTTTGTTAAGAGCTATGAGAAGATGTACAGGAATGAGTTTGCCGACACGGAACCGACCCTGTCATTTAAATGCAAAGAGACTGTGCTTCCGGAAAAAGTAATGAGCAAAGAGGACCAGTTCGGGATTATACGTGCCGTGTTTGCCTGTCCCAACGGTGTTCAGAGGATGAGTCAGGCGATGAAAGGGCTTGTTGAAACATCAAACAACCTTGCAATAGTGAAATGCCGGAACGGCAAATTCGAAGCTTATAACCTTACCAGGAGTTCGGTTGATTCGTCAAAAGAATCGACAGCTTGGAAGATTGCAGCAGTATTTCATCTGATTGATGCCAAAGTGACCTTGTCGGGAAGTTACCCGGGATGGAAACCCAATATGGAATCACCCATCCTTAAAACAATGAGCGGGGTTTACAATAAGTTGTACAAGCGGATCCCCGACATTAAGGCAATTCATGCAGGTCTCGAATGCGGACTCCTCGGAGGTGTGTATCCAAAACTTGATATGATCTCCTTCGGACCGACGATAAGATATCCGCACAGTCCCGATGAAAAAGTACATATTGAATCAGTAGGAAAATTTTTCAATTTTCTTTGTGCCACGTTAAAAGAGGTACCTGCGAAATAAAAGAGAGTTTATTCGACCTTTATTTCGATCAACAGATCATCTTTCATAACGTTTGTTCCGCTTTTGGCGAGAACACTGGTTATGTGACCGTTTACAGGCGACTGGATCTCATTTTGCATTTTCATGGCTTCAAGTACAAGCAGGGGTTCTCCGCGAAGCACGCCAGATCCTTCCCTGACAAGGACATCTATTATCTTTCCGGGCATTGGAGCTTTAATTAATTCCGATCCGGTCTTTCCCTCGGAAGTTTTGAGAACTTTCATTCGCTTCAGAGAAAAAGGAGTTTCAATGGTGAAAGTATAGCTTATGTCATTAAACAATATCTCATACCGGTTCTGCCGCGACCTAACGATATCCACCGGATATTTCCTGTTCTTCCACAGAATATAGGTGCCGTACTTATCATCTGATTTGAGTTTGACCTCATAGCTTCTTTTCCCTATCCTGATTGTATGTTTCAGCGGCAGGGAGAAAGAAAACTTCCTGTTCTCGGATGAAAGTGCGTAGAGTTTTTTTATTTCAGGCTTATCTTCGTTCATGAACGCTGAGAATTTTAAAACTGATTGATTCTTTTATTCAACAGCCACGGGCTCATCTCCCTGCCATTCTCATAATCAGGGCTGACGCTCTTTTCTGTGAGGTTTTCATCGACAAACAGGCTTGTTGTCAGCCATGCTGCAAGCATCTCCTCGTATTCGCTGTTCAGGTAATATTTTTCGAGATCCTTTTCAATAAAAGCCGTTGTGAAGGTGCCGTTGATAAACTTCGGATTTCTGACAAGCATCCTGAAGAAGGGGAGGGTAGTCTTCACGCCTTTGATCCATACTTTGTCGAGCGCCAGTTTGCATTTCCTGATGGCGTCCTTCCTGTCGTTTCCTGTAATTATAAGTTTTGCAATCATCGAATCGTAGCTCGACACTATTGCCGATCCGGCCCGTACTCCGGTGTCAGTCCTAACATAAGGTTCCGACGGAAGGATGAGTTTCTCAATTTTTCCGGGATCGGGGGCAAAACCCGATTGCACATCTTCTGCATTGATTCTGCATTCTATGGCCCATCCTTTTATTTTGATATCCTCCTGTTTAAATCCAAGTGCTTCACCGCGGGCAACACGGATCTGTTGTTCAATCAGATCAATTCCGGTGATCATTTCCGTAACCGGGTGTTCAACCTGGATCCGGGTGTTCATCTCCATAAAGTAGAAATTCCTTTCTGAGTCGAGAAGGAATTCAACAGTCCCGGCGGAGTAATAACCCACAGTGCGGGCAATTTTGACAGCCATGTTGCCCATTTCATTTCTGAGATCCTCATCGAGAGCTGAAGAAGGAGCCTCCTCGAGCAGTTTCTGGTGTTTTCGCTGAATTGAGCACTCTCTTTCGCCAAGATGAACGATATTGCCTTTCGTATCGCCAAGGATCTGAAATTCTATGTGCTTGGGATTCTCTATGTACTTCTCTATGAAAACAGAAGGATCGTTGAATGCTTTCTCCGCTTCCTTGCTGGCAATAAGGAACATTTTCTCCATTTCTTCAGGCTTTCTGACAATCCTCATTCCGCGTCCGCCTCCACCCGATGCGGCCTTTATGATGACCGGATAACCAATCAACTGTGCTACACCTGCAGCTTCTTCCTCGTTCCCGATATTCCCCTGACTTCCCATAGCCATGGGTATGCCCTGTTTCATGGCAAGTTCACGTGCAATGGTTTTGTTGCCCATCTTGTAGATGGCATCGGGTGAGGGACCAATGAAAATGATCTTGTTGTCGAGGCATTTCTGTGCGAAGTAGGCATTTTCTGCCAGAAATCCGTAACCCGGATGGAGTGCATCTGATTTTGTTTCAAGCGCTATTTCAATCAGCCTGCCTATATTCAGAAAAACAGGGATCTCGTCAGTTTCTCCGGTATTTTCATAAACAACATCAGCAAGTGAAAGGTATAAAGCATCCGGTTCGTTTGCATTCCTGATGACCACCGTTTCGATGCTCATCTCTCGTGCCGTGTTTATTATCCGTACCGCTATTTCACCCCGGTTTGCTATGAGTAATCTCTTGATCATCATGTTTCAGGTCTTATAAAGGCATATTACCGTGTTTGCGGGCCGGAACCTTCACACATTCGTTGCTAAAGGCGCTGAATACCGAAATTATCTTTTTCCGTGTGACGGCTGGATCGATAACCTCGTCAATGTAACCCAGTTCATCTGCGATAAAGGGATTGGCAATCTTGTCGCGGTACTTTTTCACTAGTTCCTTTTTCAATTCTGCAGGATTTTTCGACTCCGAAAGCTCCCTGCGATAAAGTATTGCAACCGCTCCATCGGGTCCCATAACTGCAATCTCAGCAGTTGGCCAGGCGAAGCTGAAATCACCGCCGAGGCTCTTGCTGTTCATGACAATGAATGCTCCTCCGTAAGCTTTTCTCAGGATGACAGTTATCCTGGGGACAGTAGCCTCGCTGTATGCAAACAGTAGTTTTGCACCGTGTCGTATTATACCAGCGTGTTCCTGGTCCTTACCCGGAAGGAACCCCGGAACATCCTCAAGTGTAAGTATCGGAATGTTGAAGGCATCGCAGAACCTTATGAATCTTGCTCCCTTGGTTGATGAGTCAATATCGAGAACCCCTGCAAGCACTTTGGGCTGGTTGGCCACTATTCCTATTGTTTTTCCCTTGAGTCGGGCAAAGCCTGTTACAAGATTCGGGGCATAAAGCTCAGCCGTTTCAAAAAAGCTGTTTCTGTCGGTTATCAGGTTTATGACATCCTTAACATCATACGCTTTGTTGGGATCGTCTGGCACTATATCGCGAAGCCTTTCATTTATATCGGGAGTTGTGCCGTCGTCCGGTACCAAAGGCGGGTTTTCCACATTGTTTGAAGGAAGATAGGCCAGAAACTTCTTCAGAGCCATGATTGTGTTTTCCTCGTCCTCATATATCATGTGGGCAACGCCACTCTTCCTTCCGTGCACCTCTGCGCCTCCGAGTTCTTCCGAAGTGATA
>JAFGXK010000094.1 GCA_016936695.1 Bacteroidales bacterium
ACGTCCTGATCGAGTGGCAGACCGTTCCTCAGGCAATCGATCAGCCTCCAGTCCATGATGAAATCCATTCCTCCGTGACCCCCAACCTTTTTTGCCATCTCCCCTACTCTTTTCACTATTTCGGGAGTGAACTTCTCAGTGACATCCCTTAGCTCTTCTTCATTGAGCCATTCATGCCCCATTGCAATCCGTTCGGGCCCGGGATACTTGCTTGCCGCACCTGCAGTACCGCTTATCACGTGGAGCCTTGAATAGGGTCGAACCGAAGACACATCGTGCTGGATCAGAATAGTCCTTCCAAGGTTTGTCCTCACCAGCGAGGTATTCATGTTTCCACGATAACTTTTATCGGCAAATGGTGCGAAAAATGGATCTCCGGAGGCAAGTTCATTTGCATGTTTCCCCATTGTAAAATCGTCGGTCGACATCGAAGTGAGGTATTCCATCCTGTCGCCCCTGTTTATATTCATTATCTGGCATACAGGCCCCAGTCCGTGAGTAGGATAAAGGTTACCGTTTCTCTCTGTATTTTCCTTAAGCCTCCACATGCCCGTATAGGCTCCGTCAGACTGTCTCTCATCGAGAGGTTTTTTGAAATTAAAGCCCATCAGATTATGGATATAAGCTCCCTCTCCGTGAATTATATCACCGAACATTCCCTGCCTTGCCATATTCAGAGTTAGAAGCTCGAAGAAATCATAACAGCAGTTTTCGAGCATCATGCAGTGCTTCTTTGTCCTTTCCGACGTTTCCACAAGCTGCCAGGCTTCATCGATGGTCCGGTTTATCGGAACCTCGCATGCCACATGTTTGCCGTTCTCCATGGCATACACGGACATAGGCGTATGCCATTCCCATGGAGTGCATATATAAATAAGGTCAAGATCAGGCATCTCTGCAAGCTTCTTCCAGATATTCTCATCGCCGTGGAACTCCTTTGCCGCCGGCCTGCCTATCCTGGCCAGATATTTTTGCGACTCCTCCACAGCCGCAGACCGAAGGTCTCCAAGCGCCCTGATCTCCACACCCTCTATATATGACAGTCTTTCAACAGCTCCGCTTCCCCTGTCGCCGACACCGATGAAACCAACCCTCACCACCGGAAGTGCCGGAGCTGCATATCCCGACATATTAAACCTTCCTGTACGGGACTTCTTAACTGCTTCAATTATAGAGGAAAGATTCGATTCCGGTTCCTTCGGAGCACAGCCACTCAGGAGTCCTCCTGCAAAGGCTCCGGCTCCAGCCACTGTTGCATGTTTCAAAAAATCACGACGATTGCTTTTCATTTCAAATTCAGATTATCAGGTTTTGGTAATAAATTGATTATTGCGAAAATACTATATTAATGAGAAAAACCAACTCCTGCCTTGAATGGATTAATCAGTGTTTTGTTAATTTTACGCGACACTGACCTGACATGATCTACGAAAGAATATCACTGAGAAAATTCAATACCTACGGAATTAACGTAAAGGCCGATCGCCTTGCAGCGTTCAAACTCGAGGACAATGCTGTTCGTTTTTTCAGACAGCACAAGGAAACCGAACAAAACTACCTGGTTCTTGGCGGCGGCAGCAACATTCTTTTTACGGGTGATTTCCACGGTACAATAATCCATCCCGAAATGGAAGGCATTGCCATGGAAGGAAAATCAGGGAGCGATATTATTGTCTCAGCAGGAGCCGGTGTAAGTTGGGATAACCTTGTGGAATCGACAGTTAAAAACGGACTTGGAGGTTTGGAAAACATGTCGCTTATACCCGGCTGTGTGGGTGCTGTAGCAGTTCAGAATATTGGTGCCTACGGAGTCGAAGTAAAGGATGTGATTGAAAGTGTAAAAGCTATATCCCTTGCTGACGGTTCAATCCGGGAATTCACCGGCGATGAATGCAAATTCGGATACAGGGACAGTGTTTTCAAACATGAACTCAAAGGCAAGTACCTTATAACAAAAATACTGTTCAGATTGTCAACCCGGCCAAAGCTATGCCTGGAATACGGTTCACTCAAAGATGAGTTAAGCAAGCTCGGCTCGATATCACTTGCCAATATCAGAAAAATTGTGATAAGCACGAGGCAGGCAAAGCTTCCCGACCCCGAACAGATTGGAAATGCAGGCAGCTTCTTTAAGAATCCGCTTGTATCCGAAGCTTTTCTGGAAAGTGTTCAGAAGAAATACCCGAAAATACCTGTTTTCAGGGACAGGTCAGGAGGAGTCAAGATACCGGCAGGCTGGCTTATCGAACAGTGCGGATGGAAAGGGAAAAGGATAGGTGATGCAGGAATCCACGAAAAACAGGCTCTGGTTATTGTCAATCATGGAAATGCAACAGGAAGGGAACTGTTAGACCTGTCTGAAAAGGTAAGAAAATCTGTCGCTGATGCTTTCGGAATAGACCTTGAACGCGAGGTTGAGGTGATCTGAAATCTGACTATCTGTAAATCCGCCTCCTGTTAAGCTCGTTCTGATACCGGCGGGCATTCATGTTATGCTCTGACAAAGTCCTTGAAAAATTATGGTACCCTGAGAAATCGGGTCTGGCTGCAAAATAAAGATAATCGTGTTTCTCGGCGTTCAGAACCGCTTCCAGTCCGCTGATCGAAGGACAGGCTATCGGACCGGGAGGCAAACCGGCATATTTATAAGTGTTATACGGAGAATCGGTTTCGAGATGGCGGTAAAGTATCCTGTTGACATTGAAATTATTGATTGCGAACTTTATTGTGGGATCAGCCTGAAGGGGCATACCTCTCCTGAGCCTGTTCATGTAAACCCCTGCTATCCTCGGCTTCTCATCATTCTTAAGCGCTTCCTCATCAACAATAGAGGCAAGAGTTGATACCTCCACCGGAGAAAGCCCTATCTCTTCGCTTTTTTTAATTCTGTCCCTGTTCCAGAATCTTTTGTATTCCCTGAGCATCCTGCCGTAAAGTTTCGGGGCACTTGTATTCCAGTAAAACTCATAGGTATCGGGAATAAAGACCGAAATAACTGTCTCCGGCAAAAATCCGTCATCGCTGTAGTTAAGCGGTTCGGAAAAAAAAGCCAGTATCTCAGCTGAATCTGCTTGAATCTGTCCTCCTATCCTCCCGGCCAGCTCATTGAGAGTCCTGACGTTATTGAAGGTGACCATGACCGGTGTCTGCCGGCCGCCCCTGAGCATATTGATCAGGTCGTTATTACTCATAGGTTTGTCAATTATATATTTACCCGGCTTGACCAAGGCTGGATATTTCTTTTTCTCAGCAACCCAGATCAGTGCCCTCATGCTTTTTATCTCGAGGTTGGCTGCAATTGTATCCATGGCCTGTTCATAAGTTGCTTCTTCAGGAATGAAAAGGACCGACTCTCCTCCCAACGGTCTTACTGAAGGGCTGTGCAGCCTTCCGTAAAGAATGATTGAAATGACAAAAGCTGCAGGAACAGCAAGCGACAGAACAATATATATGACTCTCCTCCTACTCATGAACTAATGGATATTTTACAAATTTAAAGATAGCTGTTGAATTGAAAAACTCTGATGCAAATGATTATTTTTGAACTCTTAAGTTTGCCAAACCATCCAAATCAAATGACTATGACCACACCAGTTCTATTGACACTTATCATTATCGGGATCATCACAGGTGCTGCCGCCGGTATGCTGGGCATAGGAGGCGCGATTATCATGGTCCCGGCCCTGGTCTTCATCATGGGTATGAGTCAGCATCAGGCTCAGGGCACCAGTCTTGCCGTAATGTTGCCTCCCATAGGTATCATTGCCGCGTATAACTACTACAAGGCAGGAGAGGTAAATCTTAAATTTGCACTTATACTGGCCGCGGCATTCCTCATCGGATCCTACTTCGGATCGAAGCTGGCGATCAACATTCCGCAGCACACCCTGAAAAAGATTTTTGGCCTGCTCCTGCTTTTAGTTTCCCTTAAAATGCTGTTTTCAAAATAAAAACAGGGACACTGAAAACAATGTCCCTGCCTGGTTGCAATTTATCTTTTAGAAAATTATTCCGACACTAAGCAGAAATGCATTGGGCCTGTCATCAAGAGTGAAACTGGTCCCTGCTGTATTCTCTATTTTTGTCTGGTATTTCTGCAAACTGCCCTCATACCTCAGATCAAGTGTGATCTTCTTCACAATATCTACTCCAATTCCTGCCTGATAGCCGAAGGTAAGGTCATTGTACATCGCCTTTAAGTCGTCGGTATCTGTTATCAGATCCTTGGGGGAATTGATAAGGAGACGTGCTGCAGGGCCGGCGTTGAGGCGGACCGGACCAAGCTTTGCCCCAAGCATTATGGGAAGGTCAAGCCTGTTGAACTGCTGCTTCTTGATGGTTTCTTCAGTCGGGGTTTCGGCATCAGCAACTGTATACTCATCAGTTCTGGATGCAAAAAGAAGCTCCGGCTGAATGTAGAATCCCAACATACTGAACCTTACAAATGCACCCGCATGAAAGCCATAATTGGCTGCTTTTATCGCGTTGACCAGATACTCTGTTTCACCTGAAGTAAGCGTTTTCACATCCTCCATTTTAACATTTGTGGTGCTGACACCAGCCTTAAGTCCGAAATTTACCTGCGTAAATGCAGGAAGTGCAAGAAAAAAAGATAGTACAATTAAAATTGATTTTTTCATTTCTTTGGTTTTTAGTTCTACATGTTAATCAGATAAAAAATATACACAGACATTTGAAGCTACTTTCATCTTCATCTGACATATAACGGTGAAGTTCAAAAAAAGTTTCAGATATTCGTCAAAAATAGGGCCATAAAAGGACCGGCAGGGAAGGGAAAATCCTTATTTACGGGCAAGCTCGCTCATTATTGACTTCTTCATCAGGTCGAATTCATCCCTGTCAAAAAGACGTGTCAGGAATATTATTTTCCCCGACCGGTCAATAATCACATTCCTGGTGACCCCGGCTTCCTTAAGGGCGTAGAGCCCGAAAATATCGGCTTCCGGATCAAGGGCCAGTGGATAAGTTACACCGATATCCTTCTTGAATTTCAATACTTTGTCCAGAGGCTCGTCACGGTCGATGCCAATTACTTCAAGATCCAATTTGATGTTGGGAAGCCATATCTCCTTCTCAATGAAGGGCATCTCCTGCCTGCAAACAGAACACCAGCTGGCGGTAAACTGAAGCATCACAACCTTTCCCCTCAGATCCGAAAGCCTGTACGATTTGCCGCCGGCTTCATTTATAATAAAATCGGGAGCCTGATCTCCCACCTTAACTATATAACCTTTTTCATAAACCTTTTTCTCCTGTCCGTTCA
>JAFGXK010000095.1 GCA_016936695.1 Bacteroidales bacterium
CCGCTTTCCATCACATCAAATCCCTTCTGAAATTCATCGATATGGAACCTGTGGGTGATCACCGGGTTGAGGTCGATTCCTCCTATGATCATCTGTTCCATTTTGTACCACGTTTCCCACATTTCTCTTCCGTAAATTCCCTTCATGGTAATTGCCTTGAAGATAATGTCGCTCCATGGCACCTCAAAATTTGAAGGCAGGATGCCAAGCAATGAGATACTCGAACCGTTGTACATGCTTTCTATCATCTCGATGAAGGCCTTGGGCGATCCCGACATTTCAAGGCCGACATCAAAGCCTCGCATCCCCAGTTTTTTGACTGCATCGGATATCTTTTCGCCCTTCATGGGATTAACCGTCAGGGTGGCTCCCATTCTTTTAGCTATCGCGAGACGGTAATCGCTAAGGTCGCTCGCCACAATGAATCTGGCCCCGGCATACTTTGCAATGGCTATTGCCATGTTTCCGATAAGGCCTGCTCCCGTGACAAGTACATCCTCTCCGAGAAGAGGGAAGGAGAGCGCCGTATGGGTAGCATTTCCAAAGGGATCCATTATCGCAGCCCACTCGTCGGGTATCCTTGGATCGAGCGGTACGACATTCAGCGAAGGAAGTTTCAGATATTCGGCAAAAGCGCCATCGATATTGACGCCAATGCCAATCGTGTTTTCACAGACATGTTCCTTCCCCCTGCGGCAATTTCTGCAATGGCCGCATGCAAGATGCCCCTCGCCGGTCACTCTGTCGCCGGGTTTAAGGTTCTTGACGCCTGCACCAGTCTTCTCGATATAACCCATGTATTCGTGTCCGATCACCATCGGCACCTTTATCGTCTTTTGGGCCCAGGGATCCCACTTGTAGATATGGAGGTCGGTTCCGCAGATTGCGGTCTTCTTTATCTTGATTATTACATCGTTAAGGCCCGGATCGGGAACAGGAACCTCCTCCATCCATATCCCCTTCTCAGCCTTCGCCTTTACAAGAGCTTTCATCATATTCATGAATGCCGGTTTTAGACTACTAAATTAATATAATTCCTTTCAGCCTGATCATGATTATTGTCACCACTGAGGCCTGAATCTCTCAAATAGCTGATCGGGCAGGAACAATAATTGCATGTTTTCGCTATCTTTGATAGTAATAATAAACAGTTTGATAAGATCATGCCGCAGGTAAGAGTACGATTTGCACCAAGTCCGACAGGACCGCTGCATATAGGGGGGGTGAGGACAGCTCTATACAACTTTCTTTTCGCCAGGAAGAACAACGGGAAGTTTATTCTGAGGATTGAGGACACTGATCAGACAAGGTATGTAGAGGGTGCTGAGGATTATATAATGGAGTCGCTGCGATGGTGTGGAATAGTTGTAGACGAGGGCATCAGGGAGGGCGGTGAGTGCGGCCCTTACAGGCAGAGCAACAGAAAAGAGATTTACAGGAAGTATGCCGATCTGCTTGTTGATAAAGGTCATGCTTACTATGCTTTCGACACTCCCGGGGAGCTGGAAACACTCAGGGTAGAAGATGAGAAAAACGGTAACACATTTATTTACAATGCTGCTGTCCGTAGTAAGCTTAAAAACTCATTGTCGCTCGATGCCGTTGAATGGAATGCCAGGCTCGACAGGGGAGAACCTTATGTTATACGCTTTAAGATGCCGGAGGACGAAGAAGTCGATTTTGATGATCTCATAAGGGGGCATATAGTCGTTAACACTTCAACCCTCGATGATAAGGTACTGTTTAAATCCGACGGTATGCCTACCTATCATCTTGCTCATCTTGTCGATGATTATCTGATGAAGATAAGTCATGTGATAAGGGGTGAGGAATGGCTTCCGTCCCTCCCGCTTCATGTCCTGCTGTACAGGGCTTTCGGCTGGGAAGCACCCCTGTTTGCCCATCTTCCTCTTCTTCTGAAACCCGACGGAAAAGGCAAGCTAAGCAAACGCGACGGTGACAGGATGGGATTCCCGGTGTTCCCGCTCTTCTGGCCCTACGGCGAAACAGCAAAGGGATACCGTGAGGAAGGATATTACCCAGAGGCTTTTGTGAACATGATAGCACTTCTCGGATGGAATCCCGGCACTGAACAGGAGATATTCTCAATGAATGAATTGATTGATGCATTTTCGCTTGAGAGGGTGGGAAAATCCGGATCGAGGTTTGATCCCGAAAAGGCAAAATGGTTCAATCATCAGTATCTGCAGAAAAGATCCAACAGCCAGCTTGCCATGGAGTTCAGGGAGTTCCTCAGGGAAAAGGGATTCCATATTGATATAGTCCGTCTTGAGATGCTTGTGGAACTGGTGAAGGAGAGGGTTGGTTTCGTCAGGGATTTCTGGGCCCAGACTGACTTCTTCTTCAAAGCCCCGGAAGAGTACGATCAGGAGGTTGTAAGAAAACGGTGGCAGGAAAACACAGCAACCATTCTGGAGGAGCTTAAAGGAGTTATTCAGGGACTGGAAGATTTTTCGCCTCAATCGGCCGAGCAGGAGGTAAAATTGTGGATCGATAGCCGGGGTTACAATATGGGCGCAGTGATGAATCCGTTCAGACTGGTGATAGTGGGAGCACTGCGCGGACCCCACATCTTTGATATCATCAGCTGGATTGGTAAGGCTGAGACCATCGCCCGGATCGAAAAGGGATTGTCCTTAATTGGAAAGAAATAAATGAATTCTCCCCGGCCAGGCGATTACATAGATATCCACACTCACGATTCCAGGCTCGTTCCCGGTGTCTTTGCCGTTGAAAACATCATGGCGCATGAAAACCGTGATCCCACGGAGATCAGCGCCCCGGTCTTTACGGCAGGCATCCATCCCTGGTACCTCGATGGGAAGAATAGCGGAGCCCTTCTTGCCTACATCAGGAGAATTGCATCCAGTTCAAATCTGATTGCTTTCGGAGAGGCCGGATTTGACAAGCTCAGAGGTCCGTCACTTGAAATCCAGCTTGCCGTTTTCTCAGAACAGGTTAAGATTTCCGGAGAATTCGGAAAACCCCTCGTGATACATTGTGTTAAAGCCTGGAATGAACTTCAGGAAGCCCACCGCGACCTGAAACCTGAACCCCCCTGGCTGGTCCATGGATTCAGGGGGAAAAAGGATCTGGCCCTGCAGCTTATCAAACGCGGTATGTATATCTCCTTCTGGTTCGACTTTGTTATCAGACCGGAATCCTCCGGACTGCTGAAGTCACTGCCCCCAGAAAGGATCTTCCTCGAGACCGACGGAGCAGATACCGATATAAGGGAAATATACGCAAAGGTTTCAGCCGACTTTGGACTGAGCGTCGATAAGCTTAAGGAACAAATTTCGTCCAATTACAGGGAACTTTTTATGAAAAAACGTACGTTATAACAATGTTATAACGTCGTTATAACATTGTTATAACATGATATTCTGAACTCATGGTCAGCTGGTTGTCACGGACTGAAATGCTTATAGAGCCTGAGGAAATTCTCAGGCTGCTTTCGTCGGATGTGCTGGTGGTCGGGCTGGGCGGAGTCGGATCGTGGGCTGCCGAGATGATTTGCAGGGCCGGGGTGGGGAAGATGACCATCGTCGACGGCGACACTGTACATGTCACCAACAGGAACAGACAGCTCCTTGCTCTTAACAGCACCGAGGGAAAGCCAAAGGCTGAGGTGATGGCCGAAAGGCTGAAGGATATCAATCCGGATCTCGATCTCACTGTTATTAATGAGTATATCAGGGATGAGAAGATGATTGAGGTCCTTGACAGGGGTTTCAGCTATGTGGTTGACGCGATCGACACTCTGTCGCCCAAGCTATTCCTCCTGTATCATTCGGTGATGAAAAAAATTCCCGTTGTCAGTTCGATGGGCTCCGGAGGGAAATTTGATCCCCTGAACATTTCAATAAGCGATATTTCAGAAACCAACAGTTGTCCACTGGCGAGGATACTTCGGAAACGGCTTCACAGGCTGGGAGTCCGCGAAGGAATAACAGCTGTTTATTCTCCGGAGCCGGTCGACAAGAGCAAAGTTGAACGGGTTGCCGGAGAAAGGAACAGGGCATCGGTAGTGGGCACCATGTCGTATATGCCTGCCGCGTTCGGTATCGCCTGTGCATCGGTGGTGATACGCGATCTGGCAGGGATCCCGAAATGAAAGGCCTTAGTTGGCTGATGGATTTTCTTTTCCTGAGTCTGATGAACTCCGTTTAAAGAGGTAGTAAGCAGGGATTCCAACCACGACTGTCAGTATAGCAATCGATGATTCCAGGGGACTTTCCATGAATGCCAGCACCAGGATCATTAATCCGGCGCTTATATATATTATCTGAGGGATCGGGAAGCCTTTTACCTTGAGAGCTTCGGGGTGAGTCTTCCGCAGTTTCCAGATTCCAATTACCGAGAGAACAGGGAAGATACCAAGGGCGAATCCCATGTAGGTAAGAACCTGTTCAAAGGTTCCCGAAAGAACCAGTACGACGGCTATAAGGGCCTGAAGAAGTATTGAATTAGAAGGCACCTGGAACCTCTTGTGAATACGGGCAGCAGATTTGAAGAAGAGGCCGTCCTTTGCCATGGAGTAATAAACCCGTGGACCTATTATTATGAAAGCGCTGAGGGAAGAGAAAAGAGCAAATGCAATCAGAATAGAGAACAGGATTTCTGCCGATTTCCCAAACAGGTTTCCCATTGCAAGTCCGCCGACTGATATGACTCCTTTCATCGACTCTGGATTTATCCCGTATACATAAAGGATGTTTATCCCGATATACAGAACCATCACGATCAGAGTTCCGTAGATGAGTGAACCCGGGAGGTTCCGTTTAGGATTTTTTATTTCGGCACCCAGGTAGGTAGCTGCGTTCCATCCGCTGTATGCGAACATGATCCACATCAGCGAGAGGCCGACAGTCTTCCATCCTGCAAGACCCGATCCGACCGAGCCGCCGTTATGAAAATTCGAAAAGTCTCCCCTTCCGGAAGAAAAACCTCCGACTAACAGTATCACTATAAGAAGGATTTTCAGAATGGTAAGTGCATTCTGGATGCGTGCGCCGTATTTTATTCCCCTGTAATGGATAAAGGTGAAGATGAGGATTACCGCAACTGCAAGTGCTTTCTTTGTCAGTTCCAGTCCCATGATACCGTTGGCATTCATCCATTCGCCGAATCCGGGGATCGCCCTTGTGAAGTATTCGCTGAATCCGAGGGCAGAAGCTGCAATCGGAGCCGAGAAACCAACAATAAAGGAGACCCATCCGCTCAGGAATCCGTAGATAGGGCTGTAAAGCCTCGATAGGAAAAGGTATTCTCCGCCAGCTCCCGGCATTGCTGCTCCAAGCTCACCGTACGACAGTGCACCGCAAAGTGCAATTATGCCTCCCACTGCCCAAAGGATGACCATAAGCAGCGGATTATGGAGCTCAGCCATCAGAAGCCCGGATGTTGTAAATATCCCGGCACCGATCATATTGGCAACAACTATATTTGTAGCAGGGAAAAGGCCCAGCTTTCTCTCCAGTTTATCTTCCGCCATGTTTACACGATTATTTTTTTGACCTTTTGTAGCTGATTGCCATTCCTCCTCCCGAGCTGTTCAGTGTTGTTTCATAGTTGTCGAGGCTTCTGACGTATTCGAGATAGATGGCAGGTCCTCCGTAGCCGCGGTTGCCGCCCCGGCCTCTTTCTGTTATATTGTGGGTTACAAAGCATCCCCCGACGGTCAGTTTGGGGTCAAGCTCAATGAAATAATTTTTGTACCAGTCCTTGTCGGCATCACTGAACACAAAATCAAATGGTCCCTTGAGTTCCCTGGCAAGTTTGTGTGCATCGGCAAGCCTTGCATCTATATAATCCGACAGCCCCACTTCCCTGAAATTTGCAAGAGCGGTCTTATACCTCTCTTCGTTGATCTCGATGGTGATAAGTTTCCCTCCCGTTTTGCTGAGTGCCCATGCGATCCAGATTGCTGAATGGCCGGTCGAAGTACCGAATTCGATGGCCGATTTGTAATTTCCCTTGATGATGAGATCGTAAAGCACCTGCCCGTCGGAAGCAGGGATGTTCATATCGAACCAGTAATGCGAATGCTCGGTGAGAAATTTTCTAACCCTCTTGTCAAGATCTTCAACTGGCGGACCTGTCTGAGCCCATGTGTTGTCAATGGCAGTAACTGAAACAAGAAAGGTCAGAATTGCCAGGTAACTTATCAGCTTTAACTTCATAGCGTCAGTTTTATCGGCAATCAGGGATAGCGAATCCTCTGGTGGCCTTTAATTATTCCGGGAAATATATAACTTTCATTTTATAATTCAATTAAAAATCTTTTTATAACTTTCCAAAACCATTAATCAGTAGTATAGTTCCATCCTTTGTGTTTCAGTGTATGAAAGAAGAGCCGGGCAACAGTTATTCGGGTATCGTCATTTTTCTTCTGGCCCTGCTAAATGTTGTTATTCGCCTCTCTGTATCAGATAATCTTGAATATCACCGTGATGAGCTTCTTTATTTCTCACTTGGGCTTCACCCGGCTGCAGGATATGCCACGGTTCCCCCGCTTATAGGGTGGATAGCCGGAATCATGCAGGGGATATTCGGAAACTCAGTGTTTGCAGTGAGACTATTTCCTGCCGTGATGAGCGGATTTATGGTATACCTGGTCGCCGCTATTGCCAGGGAAATGGGAGGCTCAGGTTATGCGAGGATACTTGCCGCGACCGGATTTACGGTTTCCATAATTGGCTTGCGGGCATTCCTCTTATTTCAGCCGGTGCATATCGACATCTTCTTCTGGACGCTTGTCTTCTACCTGGTAATCAGGTATGTCAATACATCATCAGACAAATACCTGTTGCTTCTCGGGATAACCGCAGGGGCAGGACTGCTAAACAAGTATCTTCTGGGGCTGCTTATCCTGATGCTTTTGCTGATAGTTCCCTTCACACAGTACAGGACCATCTTCACCAGAAGGAAGTTCTGGATCGGTTTGCTGGCTGGATTTATCGTTTTCCTGCCAAACTTACTATGGCAGATCGTGAATGGACTCCCGGTGCTGAATCATCTTGCAGAGCTTGAACGGACTCAGCTGATCAATGTAGACAGGACGGCTTTTATTATCGAGCAGCTGATTATTCCCGGAATGGCATCAGTCCTGACTATTGCGGGGATCATTTATCTCTTCACAGGCAAAAAGGCATGGCAGTACAGATTTCTCGGAATTGTCACACTGGCTGTCATTCTGTCGCTGATGATGATGCGGGGCAAGAATTATTATACGATGGGAGTGTACCCTTTTCTTATGGCTGCCGGGGCGGTTTCGTGGGAGATGACGTTGAAGAAATCATGGTCGAGGCTTACCCTGTTGCTGCTGATTGTACTTCTTGCCATACCAGCCCTGCCAATCGGGATCCCCCTGTTTGGACCCGAAAAGCTTGCCGCTTATTTCGATGTCCTGAAAAGGGATTTTAAGATGGACTTTGTATGCAGGTTCGAGGATGGTTCAGTCCGAGCCCTTCCGCAGGATTATTCAGACATGATCGGCTGGGAAGAACTTACCGGACTGGCAGCTGAGGCCTGGAGCAGGATTGATGACAAGAAAGCTGCATTCATCTTCTGTGAAAACTACGGATATGCAGGCGCCGTAACAATAATCGGAAAAAAATACGGGCTCCCCGAAGCAGTCAGCTTTCAGGAGAGCTTCAGGTACTGGATACCCCTTGTTTTCAGGCCAGACATTACTTCCGCAGTGTATATTAATGGTGAAGTGGGTGAAGATGTCGGTCAGATCTTCGGAAAAGTTACAAAAGTCGGGAGCATATCCAATCCTCTTTCCAGGGAATGGGGTACTTCAGTATGGCTCCTCGAGGAACCATTGGGGAGCTTTAATAGTTTCTGGCTAGACAGCGTGAAACAATTTTTTTGATTTTTTGTTAATGTTAGACAGCACAGGATATCAATTTTCCGTAATATCTTTGTCAACTTAAATTACTGAAACAACTTTAAATGTAACAATATGAATTTCTCAGATTTCATTAAGGATAACGGCAAGAGAATAAGCAAGGAGCATTATCGCCACCTGATTCAGGTATCAAAGGCTGATGGCAACATTAAACCGGAAGAGCTTGAATTGCTTCACAAGGAGGGAAGGAAATTCGGTCTCACCGATCCGGAGATCGACCAGCTGATTGATAGTGAAGCAAGTCATTACGATCCTCCCTATCCTCTCCAGGAGAAGTTCGACCATCTTTACAATTTAGCAGAGATGATCCTTGCAGATGAGTCTGTATCCGAAGGTGAAAGAAAACTTCTGAAACGTTTTGCAATCGAAGCGGGATTCAGCGACAAGACCATAGCAAAACTTATCGAACTGCTTCTCACGGGTATCCAAAACGGTGAGGATGAGGAAACGTTGTTCAGGAGGTTCAGAGCGGAGATTTTGTTCCAGGATTAAGATAGACGGAAGACGGAAGACGGAAGACCGGAGACGGAAGTTAAAGCAATTCAATCTTCTATTTCAGAATGATACTCCTGCAGTGATTTCACCTTATACTCCCCGTTCTGCCTTGCCTTGATGCCTTCGGTTGCCGAAAAAGCTGCAGAGGTTGTGGTGATATACGGCACCTTGTACCTGATGGCGTTCTTCCTGATGTAGGAATCATCATACTCGCTCAGACGACCAGCCGGGGTGTTGATGACAAGATCAATCTCCTTGTTCTTGATTGCATCCACAATATTCGGCCTTCCCTGGTGGACCTTAAGTATGATGTCGGCGGGAATATCGTTATCGATCAGAAACTGCCTGGTTCCGCCGGTTGAAATGATTGTGAATCCCATATCCCTGAAATTCCTTGCCGCCGGAAGTATCCTGTTCTTGTCCCGGTCGGCAATGGTTATGAGAACAGTGCCCTTTATCGGCAGCGGCGACATTGTGGCTTCCTGCGATTTGAAAAATGCCATGCCGTACGAATCGGCAATCCCGAGAACCTCGCCCGTCGATCTCATTTCAGGTCCGAGAAGCGGATCAATCGCCGGGAACATATTGAAGGGGAAGACGGCCTCCTTGACGCCGTAATGATTTATTGTCCTTTTACGCAGACCGAATTCCGAAAGCTTTTGGCCGAGCATTATCTGGGTGGCAATCCTTGCCATCGAGATATTGCAGACCTTCGACACCAGCGGAACGGTGCGCGAAGCCCTGGGATTAGCTTCCAGGATGTAAACGGTATCCTCATAAATGGCATACTGGATATTCATCAGACCGACCACCTTAAGCTCCATTGCAATTTTACGGGTGTAATCGTAAATGGTTTTTTTGTGTTCCTTGGAAATGACCACCGGAGGAATCACGCAGGCCGAGTCGCCGGAGTGGATTCCTGCATATTCTATGTGCTGCATGACGGCCGGCACAAAGGCATCGGTTCCGTCCGAGATGGCGTCAGCCTCCGATTCAATGGCATCTTCAAGGAATTTGTCGAGAAGCAGTGGACGATCGGGCGAGACCCCAATGGCTGTAGCAACGTATTCAATCAGCATCTTCTCGTCGAGGATGATTTTCATTGCTCTTCCTCCAAGGACATACGAAGGGCGTATCATCAGCGGGTAACCTATCCTTCCGGCAATGCTGAGGGCTTCGTCCATGTTGCTTGCCATTCCTGATTCCGGCTGTGGAATGCCAAGTTTGTTAATGACATCCCTGAACCTGTCGCGATCCTCGGCAAGATCAATTGTTTCGGGGGTGGTTCCCAGTATCTTCACACCGGCTTCCGCCAGTTCCCTGGCAAGATTCAGTGGTGTCTGGCCTCCGAACTGAACTATCACTCCCTCAGGCTTCTCCTTTTCGTAAATACTCAGGACATCCTCTGTAGTAAGAGGTTCGAAATATAACCTGTGCGATGTGTCGTAGTCGGTCGAAACCGTTTCGGGATTGCAGTTGACCATTATCGATTCATAACCTCCGTCGCGGATGGCAAAGGCGGCATGAACACAGCAATAGTCGAATTCGATGCCCTGTCCGATCCTGTTCGGACCACCTCCCAGCACCATTATCTTTTTTCTGTTGCTCACCGGAACGGCATCGGGAGCATTGTATGTCGAAAAGTAGTAAGAGGCATCAGGCACCCCGCTGACGGGAACAGGTTCCCATGCTTCTGTGAGACCAAGGAATATGCGTTTTGCCCTTATAACCTTTTCGTGGATACCAAGCAATCCGGAGAGGTATCTGTCGGCAAAACCATTTTTCTTCGCTGTAATCAGCAGATCGTTGGGGAGCATCATGCCCTTGTAGCCCAGGATCTTCTCCTCAAGAATCACCAGCTCCTTCATCTGTTCGATGAACCACTTCTTTATCCGGGTCTTATTATAGAGTTCTTCTATGTCAGCGCCTTTCCGCAGCGCCTCGTACATAATGAACTGACGTTCGCTCGAGGGATGATTGAGCATACTCATCAGTTCCTCAAGCGTCTTTTTGTTGAAATCCTTTGCGAATCCGAGCCCGTAGCGTCCTATCTCGAGCGACCTGATCGCCTTCTGAAGCGCCTCCTTGTAGTTCTTGCCAATGCTCATCACCTCCCCCACGGCCAGCATCTGAGTGCCAAGCTTGTCTTCCAGTCCTTCGAATTTCTCGAAAGCCCAACGCGGGAACTTGACAACGACGTAATCGCCCGAAGGTGTGTAAAGATCAAGGGTGCCGTCGCGCCAGTAAGGGATTTCGTCGAGGGTGAGACCGCCTGCAAGCAGCGATGAGATGTAAGCTATGGGAAAACCGGTGGCTTTTGATGCAAGGGCCGACGACCGGGAAGTCCTCGGATTGATCTCTATAACCACAACCCTGTCGGTTTCCGGATCATGTGCAAACTGGACATTTGTGCCTCCTATGACCTCTATGGCTTCAACAATGTCGTAAGAGTACTTCTGGAGCCTGTTCTGCAATTCCTGACTTATGGTGAGCATCGGGGCGGTGCAGAATGAATCGCCGGTGTGAACCCCCATCGGATCTACGTTCTCGATGAAGCAAACCGTTATCATTTGGTTCTTTGCATCCCTTACCACCTCCAGTTCAAGTTCCTCCCATCCCAGGACCGATTCTTCAATAAGAACCTGGTTCACTATGCTTGCTGCAAGACCCCTGCTTGCTATTGTACGAAGCTCTTCGACATTGTATACGAGTCCGCCGCCGGTTCCTCCCATTGTATAGGCAGGACGGATAACAACCGGGTATCCGAGCGAGGCAGCCACCTTTTCGGCATCTTCAATGGTGTTGACAGCCTGGCTCTGCGGCATTTCAATTCCCAGCCGGTTCATGGTTTCCTTGAAGGCAACCCTGTCCTCGCCTCTCTCGATTGCGTCGATGTTGACACCAATAACCTTTACATTGTATTCCTCCAGAACACCTTTTTTTGCAAGAAGCGATGAGAGGTTCAGCCCGGTCTGACCGCCAAGGTTCGGCAGGAGGGCATCGGGTCGCTCTTTCTTAATGATCTCCGTGAGTGCATATTCGTCGAGCGGCTCCACATAGGTGGCATCGGCTATCCCCGGATCGGTCATTATGGTTGCCGGATTCGAATTGACAAGTACTATTTTGTATCCCAGCGAGCGGAGCGCTTTACAGGCCTGGGTTCCCGAATAGTCAAACTCACAGGCCTGACCAATAATTATCGGTCCTGAACCTATTATAAGCACCTTGCTTATATCTTCACGTTTTGGCATGATGGTCTTTCTTTTACGGCAGCAATTTAGAAAATCCAATTGACACCGCATAAAACCGGCCCTGTATCAATCCCAATGATTTATGAACAAAATGGAAATGATACTGTTATCTTCATTAACATGGCTGCTGCCGCTAAAAATAATTCCGGACCCTGGGTTGTTAATAACTTACAGGGGTTTCTTAATGATTATCAGGAGAAAAAGTTCTAAATTTCTGATAGATACTTTTCCGGAACTATTCCCGTGGCGGTTGCTTCTTGTTTTACAAAAACGGGAAATATTTGAAGAGATATCATACAAATCAGGACCCTTTGAAAGCTACATCAGACGCTGTCCTGCGGGACATTTTCAAAGGAAAAGGGTTTTCCGGGCAAGCCGGCCTCAGGGACTTCGGAATGAAAACTCATTGGACATATACGGGGTATAGGAAGTTTTTGTTTATCGCAGCATTCTCCCTGATCTGCACCAGCCTTTTTGCACCAGGAAACCACACAGTAACAATCGCCGCCTCACAATCCATCAATCCTTATTACAACCTTCTGAAGGCTACAGCTATGGTCGAAACCCTCGGAAATCCCATGGCATACAACGAAGAGGAGAATGCTGTTGGTTTACTGCAGATCAGGCAGGTAAGGATAGATGATTACAACAGAAGGACAGGAAGCAATCTTTCCCTCAGCCAGATGTTCGACGTTGACCTGTCAATAAGGGTGTTCATGTATTACGCATCGCTGGAAAGCCCCAAAAACCTTGAAAAAATATCGAAGGCATGGAACGGATCGGGCCCCATGACCGAACTATACTGGCTTAGGATAAAAGAATACCTGTGAATCCTTTCCAAACAGGATTTTTTGCTTAATTTGGAGCAAACCATAATCAAAAGCCATCAGATGAAAACATCCAGGAGAACATTCATTAAATCGGGAGCGGCATTGCTCGCAGCTGCTGCAATAATGCCCGGAGAGGCACTTGCAGCCAAAAAAAGGAAAAAGGGAATAATCGGTGTCCAGCTTTACAGCGTCCGCGACGACATGAGTAAAGATCCCCTCGGATCGCTTAAAAAAGTTGCGAACATGGGCTATGAATATGTCGAGCATGCAAACTATGTCGACAGAAAGTTTTACGGTTACACTCCGCAGGAATTCAGAAAAGTCCTTGACGACCTCGGACTGAAAATGATAAGCGGGCACACCGTAATGGGACGCCAGCACTGGGATGAAGCCAGAAATGACTTCTCCGACAGCTGGAAATACACCGTCGACGATGCTGCCGTACTTGGACAGAGATATGTGGTGAGCCCGTCAATGGATAACAGCATGAGGAGCAAGTATGACGACTTCATGCATTATATGGAGATCTTCAATAAATGCGGCGAGCTCTGCAAGAAACAGGGGATGAAGTTCGGGTATCATAACCATGACTTTGAATTCAGTGAGAAACTGAACAACGAGAAGCTTTTCGACATTATGATGCGGGCCATGGATCCCGACAAGGTCGTCGTTCAGCTCGACATGGGCAACCTTTACAACGGGGGAGCTGTGGCGCTGGATGTTGTAAGACAGTATCCCGGAAGGTTCGAGAACCTCCACGTGAAGGACGAAATTGCAGCTTCCGAAGGCAGCGACAAATATGAGAGTACTATAATCGGAAAGGGAATAGTAAATGCCAGGGAGGTAATCGACCTTGCAACGAAGATCGGAGGCACTGAAGTATATATTATCGAACAGGAGTCGTATCAGGGCAAGACCCCGATGGAATGCATCGAGGAGGACCTGAAGGTCATGAAGAGCTGGGGATACTAGAATCCCGGAGAAATTTCACGGTCAGTGGACCATTAAGAAAGGCAGGATTAATCCCTGCCTTTCTTATTTATTATTCTGTCTTTTCAAGTCTGGCCGCCCATCCTCCTCCGCTCATCATCTTGATTTTGAGCATATCGCCTTTC
>JAFGXK010000096.1 GCA_016936695.1 Bacteroidales bacterium
ACCGATATTGATGTCTTCATCGGCGGAGGATATGATCACTTCGCTAAAAGGGCCGACGGGAAGAACCTGATCGACAACCTGAAGGCCTCAGGTTACGAAGTAATAACTTCAGCCGATATGCTAAGGAATTCAGATTCACCTTCGAAACTCGCCGCCTTGGTTTATCCCGAACAACCACCTTACAGGCTCAGCGGAAGAGGTAAAATGCTCTATGATGCCACCCGGAAAGCAATTGATATCCTCAGCAAAAATAAAAAGGGCTTCTTCCTGATGATCGAAGGATCGCAAATCGACTGGGCCGGCCATGCCAATGCAGCCGACACCCTCATCGATGAGACACTCGATTTTGACAGGTCCGTAGGAGTGGCTCTCGACTTTGCAAAGGCTGACGGAAATACCCTGGTTATAGTAACTGCCGATCATGAAACAGGAGGTGTCACAATCACGGGAGGAGACATGAAATCAAGGAGGACAAGGCTTCAGTTCTCAACAAAGAGCCATTCAGCCATAATGATTCCTGTTTATGCTTTCGGACCCGGCTCCGGTAACTTCACGGGTATGTATGACAATACCGATATACCCAAAAAAATACTCAACGCCTACAGGTTCAACAAGTAAGCAATAACAGTTTCAGGCCCGTACTGATTTTCCTGTTAAGTTATTCCCCGGTTTCGCCAGTTTTAATACATTCCCAAAAATTAATAACTTTGGCCCACGGAGGAATAACTTTAAAAACAAGTGACGGATAGTCTCAGACCCTACGGGGACAAGCAAAAGGTTTTCGACCAGAGATACCTGCAGATGGCGCAGATATGGGCCCGGAATTCATACTGCAAGCGCAGGCAGGTTGGCGCTCTCATTGTAAAGGACAAAATGATAATCTCGGATGGCTATAATGGCACTCCTGCAGGCTTTGAAAACGTGTGTGAGGATGAAACCAATATAACCAAACCGTATGTTCTTCATGCTGAAGCAAATGCCATTACAAAAGTTGCGAAGTCAAACAATTCCAGCGAGAATTCGACGTTATATGTTACGACATCCCCATGCATGGAATGCGCAAAGTTGATAATTCAGGCGGGAATCGGGCGGGTAGTTTACTGCAACAAATACCGGATAACCGATGGCCTCGAGTTGCTGAAGCGTGCCGGGATTGAGATTGTTTATATTGATCCTGAAAACGACATTTATGAAGTACAATAATACTAAGAGGAGCGTTATTCTTCCTGTGGTTGCTGCATTTGCACTGGCGGCAGGAATTTTCATCGGCATTTATCTTCCGGGAAAGGACAGCTCTCCCCAGCAGGCAGGATTCAGGGCAAGAAACGACAAGATAAACAGTATTCTCAACATAATAGAATCAGACTATGTCGATACGGTAAACCGCGCCGAACTTGTCGAGGCAGCCATCCCTGCAATACTGAAAAAACTTGATCCCCATTCAGTGTATATCCCCGCAAAAGATCTCCAGCGGGCCAACGAACCTCTTCAGGGTAACTTTGACGGAATTGGCATCTCATTCAACATGCTTACTGATACTATCCTTGTGATAAGCACCATACCGGGAGGACCTTCCGAAAAAGTTGGTCTGATGGCAGGAGACAAGATCATTTATGTAAATGATTCACTTGTAGCCGGAAGAAATATGAGCGATGAGTCAATTATGGGAATGCTAAAGGGGCCAAGGGGCACAGTCGTCAGAATTAAACTGTTACGCAATGGGATCAGTGAGCTTATCCCATTCGACATAACCCGCGATAAAATTCCGATTGCCAGCGTTGACGTGAGCTACATGACAAATGATAGGACGGGATATATAAAGATCAACAATTTCGCGATGACCACCTATGATGAGTTCCTCAAAAGCATCAGGGAACTTAAGTCGAGCGGGATGCAAAGCCTTATCCTCGACCTCAGGGAGAATTCGGGCGGAGTTATGGAGGCAGCCATTAAGATAGCGGATGAATTCCTGAAGGAGGGACAGATGATTGTCTATACCCTTGGAAGGTCACAACCAAAAAATGAAGCGAGGGCAACCGACCACGGAGAATTTGAGACTGGCGATCTTGTCCTGCTCATCGATGAGTGGAGCGCATCGGCAAGCGAAATCCTTGCCGGCGCAATTCAGGATAACGACAGGGGTACAATAATAGGCAGACGCTCATTCGGCAAGGGACTTGTTCAGGAACCGGTGCCCTTTACCGACGGATCGGGAATGAGGCTTACAATAGCCAGGTATTACACTCCTACCGGGAGATCAATCCAGAAGCCATACAACAACGGCTTCGACGAATACTTCGACGATCTTAACTCGAGGTTCGAAAGGGGTGAGTTCACCATATCCGATAGTATACATTTTGCCGATTCGCTTAAGTTCACCACGCCGGGCGGCAAAACAGTCTTTGGCGGCGGCGGTATCATGCCCGATATCTTCGTCCCTGTCGACACAACAGGACGCTCATCATACTTCCTTGCAGTAAGACCGCTTATTTACAGGTTTGCCCTGAAATACACGGAAACAAACAGGGAGACACTGAAGAAATACACCGAGGTGGGGGAAATGGAGAAATTCCTCGACCGGCAGGCTCTTCTTGATCAATTTATAAGATTTGCTGAACAGAATGGGATAAAGAGGGATAATGAAGGATTAAAGCTTTCGGGTGATGTTATTTATGTTCAGCTGAAAGCCTATATCGCCCGCAATATCCTAGACAACAAAGGATTTTATCCCATCTGGAAAGAATTGGACACAACGCTCAAATTTGCGATCGAATACCTGGAGAAAAATTAACAAGGGTGAAGAAGGCATGAGGCGTGAGGTGTGAAGTGTGAGGCATTCAAATACCGGATCTGAGGCGTCCTGCAAAATCCGAAATCAGCTTCACCGACAGATCCTGCTCTTCGATGAATCCCATGTGACCTGAGTTTTCGAGGATCTCCACCCTGACATTAGCCGGTAGATTGACCTTTGACATTACCTCGGTCCATGGTATATAATTATCCATCCTGCCCAGGATCCAGAGACAGGGAACCTTGCCTTCCTCCATTACCTTCTGCCTCGAAGGCCTGTTCATCATTCCGTTAAGCACTGCTATTATGCCTTCATCCCTTATGGTGGCTGCAATATCCTTCGACCTCTGAAGATCGTGACTGAATTTTTCAAGATTCTGCGTGGCAAACATCTGGGAAATGTTTTCGGGATACAACAGGTATTTCTTAGCTGCCCGTACCACTTTTATTTCCCTCTCCCTTTTTGCGATCGCTTCAGGCCTGTCTGCGAAAGGATGGGAATGAAACAGGCAATATCCCGAAAGCATTGCGGGATAAAGTTCAACAAAGGCAAGGGCAACATACCCTCCGAGCGAATGACCTGTAATGAATGCTTTCTGCAGATGCAGGTTATCCATGAGACTCTTTACGGCACCGGCCATAAACTCCATGGTATGACTCTCACTGTAAACCTTCGACAAACCGTGACCCGGAAGGTCTACCGATATCACACGAAATTTCTTTGCCAGCTTATCGGCAAAACCGGCCCAGATATCGGAGGTCTCGAGATATCCGTGAAGCAGAATTATTGTATCGCCTTCGCCTTTATCGTAGTAAAAAACTTTACCGCCGTTGTAGTGAATATAGTAATTCATGACATGATATTTTGGTCAATTATTCAAGTAGCCAGTTGGCAGCATGCAGTTGGCAGTATTAACCAGTAACCTCCTCCGCCTCTTACTGTCGATGCCTGAAATACGTTGACCAAAAAAATGGTTAACAGTATGGCAAAATTAAGTTATTTCGATCATGAGAACAAGCCTCAGT
>JAFGXK010000097.1 GCA_016936695.1 Bacteroidales bacterium
ACTGAGGCTTGTTCTCATGATCGAAATAACTTAATTTTGCCATACTGTTAACCATTTTTTTGGTCAACGTATTTCAGGCATCGACAGCGTTTAAGACTTGCACGACCTGCACGACTTGCACGACCTGCACGACCTGCACGACACTTCTTCGCTAACACCTTCGCTAAAGCTACGGTGTTCAAAGAAAGCTACGAAGTGCAAAGCCTGCACGACTTCTTCATCTTATCACCGTACAAACCTTCTTCCACCTCCCGGTTTTGCCTGTTTCATCAAATGAGGTTATCAGAAAAATATAGATGCCGGTGTCAAGAAGACGACCGTCGGCACCGGTACCGTCCCAGATCACTGAAGCACCCGGACCTGTAAGCAGGTTGTCGGCGAGCCTCCTGACAAAGCGGCCGGCTTCTTCAAAAATAGTCACCGAGACCACACTCTCTCTATCCCCCTGGTTCAGGTCAATTACAAGCAGATCTTCGCTGCCGTCATTGTCGGGCGTAATAAGCGATGATGAAAAAATTACTGGTTCGCCGTTACCAGGATCCTCCGCCGCTACAGAATTGGGAGCCCCCGGCGTTCCCCATCCTGAAGATTCGGAAGCAGAATGCCATTGCGATTTGTCGGTTGATGCCGCGCATGGATTAACCTTTTCGAGAGAGATCCCATCATTCCCGCTCAGAAGAGGGAAATGCATTTCTTCATCATAAATCACTTCATCTATTTTTTCCAGCGAACGGTTGAAGAGAATAAGATGACCTTCTCCATCGGGCATCGACGGAAGTGATGAAACCTCAAGAATATTCTCAGGTACCGACGAAGAAAATCTCTCTTCGAGAATGTCTTTTGAGCATGTTATAACAATGTTATAACGTGGCAGGAGGCAGTGATTTTCTGAGGATGCGGGAACGACCGACGATGTATCGCCGGTTTCGTCCTTTACTGAAACCAGGAAGAGATCACATGTGTTAATTATCTTTTCAGAACAATTATAAAACTCAATAAAATCAGGATCTCCTGGCAACGGATTAAAAAGAAGTTCATTGAAAAGTACATCATTGTTCCGGCACTGTTCGGGAAGTCCAAACCTGAATTCGGCCTCCGACATTCTGTTACCTGCAAAGTCGGTCACGTCACTTCCAGCCGTGAGAGTGTACACCTTCCTGAACTCAAGCGGTTCCTCAGGTATGACGGTGAAGCTTCTGAACAAAGGATCCTCATTTACGATAGTGCTGATGTTTACACCATCAATAGAAATACTTCCACTCTTATCAGGAAAATCCGGAATGCTTTCGGAAAACCGTAAAGTGATTGTCACACTGTCGGCCGGAAAGACATTCTCTATACCGTAAAAGCCAGGGTCGGGGTTGTTCCCCTCAACCGAATTCCTGGTGCCGGGCGTCCCTCCGTCAGGTGAAACTGATGCCTTCCAGTTACCTTTTTCATGGAACGGGTAAGCGGGATCAACCATCTCCAGCGACCATCCTCCTCCAGATTTCAGTACATCCCCGTACCAGTCCGAAGAGTATTTAATGCCGTGAATGAGGTTCAGGTAAGCATCCATGATCAGAATTGTCTTTCCCTCATTAGTAAGTGCCGGAAAAGATTTCAATCCTGCCGTATTGCCGTAACGCGCAAACAATGCCGTGTCCTGAGCCTGGCAGACGATCAGCCAGCCTCCCGGCACGATGCTGACCTCAGGGAACAGGCTGTTTGAGTTGCCGTCCGAAAGCCGCCAGCCTTTCAGACTTACAGTGTCGCCGGTGCGGTTATGCAATTCGAGGTATTCCTTAACCGGAAGCGCCACGGACGGAGTCGGATCGGCCATGATCTCGGTGATAACAACATCCCCGGTCGAAACGACGGCATCGCGGTTCGGTGAACCGGGATAATCAATAACCTGACCGGATACCTGTAATGGTATCGCAACAGTCAGTAAAATAACTTTATTCATGCAGCGAGACGAATTGAAAAAAGAGTTATTTTTGACCGCTTTTTACAGTAATAAAATTAAGAAATTAATTTAATCCGGACAAATCAAAAGATGAAAACAGCAGTTGTCGGAGCCACCGGTATGGTAGGCAGAACTATGATCAGAGTCCTTGAGGAAAGGAACTTCCCCGTAACAGAGTTATTACCCGCCGCTTCGGAACGTTCGGTGGGAAAAGAAATCACTTTCAAAGGTAAAGCTGTTAAGGTTGTCAGTGTTCAGGAGGCAATTGATTCCAAACCGGCTTTTGCCATATTTTCGGCCGGAGCCGCTGCATCAAAGGAATGGGCACCCCTGTTTGCTGCAAACGGGACGGTTGTGATTGACAACTCATCAGCCTGGAGAATGGACCCAAGCGTTCCGCTTGTTGTACCTGAGATCAACAGCCACTCAATAAAAAAAGGCGACAGGATCATAGCTAATCCAAACTGTTCAACCATCCAGATGGTGATGGCGCTGGCTCCCCTGCATATGAAATACCGGATAAAACGGCTTGTTGTTGCCACTTACCAGTCGGTCACCGGCACCGGGGTGAAAGCCGTCGCCCAGATGGAAAACGAAAGGGCCGGCATAAAGGGTGAGATGGCTTATCCCCACCCCATCGACCTTAACTGCTTTCCTCACGGCGGAAGCTTTCAGGCTGACGGCTATACCACCGAGGAACAGAAGCTGGTAGATGAAACCCGCAAGATACTCGACGACCAGTCGATTATGGTAACAGCAACCGTCGTAAGAATACCGGTTGTGGGCGGACACTCCGAAGCAGTGAATATCGAGTTTGAAAATGAATATGATATCGACGAGGCAAGAAACCTGATCAGCAGCTTCCCCGGGGTGGTCGTATTTGACAATCCGGCTTTGAATGAATATCCTATGCCGCTGATTGCCCACAACAAGGACGAAGTTTTCGTAGGCAGGATAAGAAGGGATCTTTCGAAGGAGAAATGCCTCAACCTGTGGGTCGTTTCGGACAACATCCGCAAAGGCGCTGCAACCAACGCTGTTCAGATAGCGGAATTTATGGCAGCAAACGGGCTGTACTAACCGCAATCGCTTAGATAACTTACCTTAGGGTCTGCTCCACCTGGCAGGCCCTATTTTTCAAACAGCTTATCGTTATAGGGGTACCTCTTGATGTGAATGCTTTTCACTTCCTCGTACAGCAGGTTCTGTAATTCAGGAATATTTTCCTTTGTTTTTGCCGAAATGAAAATGGTCTTGTGATTCCTGTCGGCAGCCATCCATGTGTTTTTAAGGTCTGCAAGGGAATAATTCTCCCTTGTGGCAGGCGTGAGGTCGTCCTCGTCCTTTGCCGTAAAGGAAAAGGAATCGATCTTGTTGAAAACAAGAATAAGGGGCTTGCCGGCTGAATCCAGATCCCTGAGGGTTTCATCAACAACCCTTATCTGCTCCTCAAATCCAGGGTGGGAAATATCAACAATATGAAGCAATAGATCCGATTCCCTCACCTCATCAAGGGTCGATTTGAACGACTCAACCAGATGATGCGGAAGCTTCCTGATAAATCCGACTGTGTCTGAAAGCAGGAAGGGCAGGTTGCCGATAACCACTTTCCTCACTGTGGTATCGAGGGTTGCAAAAAGCTTGTTCTCGGCAAAGACTTCCGATTTGCTGAGCAGGTTCATGAGTGTCGATTTGCCAGCGTTGGTATAACCGACCAGCGCCACCCTGACCATTTTTCCACGGTTCTTCCGCTGGGTGGCCATTTGAATATCAATCTTCTTGAGCTGTGTTTTCAGAAGCGCTATCTTGTCCCTGATAATACGCCGGTCGGTCTCGATTTCGGTTTCACCCGGTCCACGTAATCCGATCCCCCCGCGCTGCCTCTCAAGATGGGTCCACATCCCTGTCAGTCTCGGAAGGAGATACTGGTACTGAGCCAGTTCAACCTGGGTCCGGGCATGTGAGGTCCTGGCACGGCTTGCAAAAATATCGAGTATCAGGTTAGTCCTGTCAAGGACACGGCAGCCCAGTTCATTTTCTATGTTCCTTATCTGACTTGCTGAAAGCTCATCATCAAAAATGGCTATGTTGATGCTGTTTTCAGATACAAATGATTTTATCTCAGCTATCTTTCCGGAGCCGACAAAGGTTCTGGGATCAGGAATCTGAAGCTTTTGAAGGAATCTTTTGACCGGCTCGGCGCCGGCAGTCTCAGCCAGGAAAGATAATTCATCCAGGTATTCCCCGGCCTGATCCTCACCCTGTCCGGGATAAATCAATCCTATTAGTATTGCCCTCTCGCTCTTTCTGCCCGTTTCGATCATTCACCTTCTCAATCAGGGCGCAAATTTAGTTAATAAATCGCTTGTTGCTCTGAAGGGCACCGTTTATAGCCTGCTTTAATGCATCGGAACAGCGGAAAATCATTTCCATATCGGACGGGAAGGGCACGGGCTTCGTTTTTGTCTTCTCTATCTGCGCCTGGCTCAGGGCCTGCAGGTCACCAAGAGCTCTTGCCGATATCCATTCAAAACCCGACTGTGCGCCAAGGGGATCTTTCTTCAGGACTTTCTCAGGATCGGACTGGATGATTTCAACATCGCCTGCTATACGGCATTCTTTCGATTGAATAGTCTCAATAAGGGCGCATTGAAGGGTTTTAAACTTTACCGACTTGATGTCGTTGCCCAGTGAATCCTTCATCACATTTCCCCGGGCATCGAGCTTATATGAAAACCCATCCTCGACATCCTTCTTCACAACCGTGTCCTTCTGCATGGTCTGGTCGGGACTGACAATTATATTCCTCAGGTTGACATTTACATAGTAGTCAAATCTTGTATTCTGCCCAAGGTCCTGTGTATGGTATTCAACCCATTCACTGTTGAGACGGGGCAGGTCAAGTGAAAGAAGATCTTCTTCGAATTCCTGGTCAAAGCGTATTATCGACCTGTTATTGAGGGTTATAAGCACCCTGCTCATTCCAAGGTATCTGGCGTCATCGATCTTGTTGTCGATACCCTCATAGTTTCCGACATATTCCTTAGCCCTGACAAACTCGTAGTAAGCCTGACGGTAATTCTCCTTCAGGTTGCTACCCATAAGCTCGTTGCCGTGAGCGAAATAATAATCTGCCGATTTGCGTTTAGCGGCTACCATCTCGGGCATGTAATCGACGTATGGGTAATCGATTGTTTTGCCGTTGAGTTCGAGCGGAAGGACTGTCCTGACGTAAGCCTGTCTGTCGCTCATTGCCTTGTTAATCTGGTAAATCTCATCCCAGTTTTCGGGCCGGTCTTCCATCTTCAGGTACCTGATCCGCTCATTATCCTGTTCATTCAGGATCTTGTACGACCTGTCGAGGATGGCTATCTGCTTTGAATCATCCCTGTCGCGGCGAAGTTGCTTCACGGCCTTATCGAGGGCCATGGGGTAATTTCCCTTCTCGAGCTGCTTTTTGGAAGATCCGCAGGATGAGAGGAGGAATAAGAAGATGAGTGAAAATGCTGCAATCTGCTTCATAAGAGTATATTTCAGGGTTTGTCAGGGCATCTGCCCCTAATAATCACAGTAATAACTCCAAAATTTGCCTGATATTATTTTTCAGTATTGAAATGTGAGCGGTATCTGGAATCTTACTCTCACCGGCTGGCCCCTCTGCAGTCCGGGAGACCATTTCGGTGAAGCAGATATTGCCCTAACGGCTTCTTCATCGAGAAGCGGGTTAACCCCTTTGATAACCGTTACATTGCTGACCGATCCATCCTTCTCAACGATGAATGTCAGGAAAACCGTGCCGCGGATTTTGGCCGAAATTGCTTCTTCGGGATATCTTGTCCGTTTACCGACCCAGGTTCTGAATACGGTAAGATCGCCGCCCCTGAATGTTGGCATGGTTTCAACTATGAAAAGAGGTTCCTCATCTCCGTAACCCTCTCCTCCTGACATTAGTTCATCCCCGAAGCCCGAACCCGTTGCTTCAATTCCTTCGCCTTCAGTAGCTGCCAGGAGTTCGTCGGTCGACAGGGTGGCCAGCTCCACCGGCACAATCGAATCGACCACCACGGGTGGAACATACTCGACTGTTTCCTGGATCTTCTGAGCCATTGACGCGGAGGGAGGCGGTGGCGGAACATAAAAATCCTCGGGCGGGGGCTGAAGGTTTTCGATTGTAACCTGATAGTATCCCGTGCCGCCCATTACCACCTTATCACCCGAAGGCCGCGAAATGAAGGGGATCAGCACGGCAATAACAGCTGCAATGACTGATGTGATCAGTCCTGCCAGAACAGCACGGTTATATCTCTTGCGGAGCTGGTAGGCCCCGTAATCTCTGTTCCGGTGCTCGAAGACAAGATCGTCAAAATCAGATATTACATACTGCTGATCAACCCTGCCGCCAGGCTGTTCGTTGTAACTACCTCTGAGGTTCACTTTTTTATGTTAACAAAGTTCCTTTTACCATAACCGGATGTCAACAATCATTCCGTTTTTTGAATCAGACCGGTGCTTTGGCCTGACTTCAATAAAAATTGCGGCAAAATTACCAATTACCGGCGTTTCTGCAAAGTAATTAATTTGTCGGCTTGGCTGATGTTTTTTTATTCTTAATTATTTCTTAAATTTGCCGGTGTTTTATTGGGGGTTTAGCTCAGTTGGCTAGAGCGTTTGACTGGCAGTCAAAAGGTCAGGAGTTCGATTCTCCTAATCTCCACCAAAATGTTCATTTTTCAACGAGTTAAAGATTGAATCCTGTAGATCACAAGTTTGCAGGATTTTTTTTGCCTGCTCTCTGAAGCTCCCCCTCATTGCTTCTGCCACAGGCTCTTATCCTGTACCTTAAAGATAAATTGCCTTAGCCCGGCTTATCCGCCCACAAGTTTACGTAGGCGTAGTGGTCCATAAAAAAAAGGGGATACAGTTTCCGGATCCCCTGAGAATAATAAGTTCTTTAACCCTCTATCTTAACCTGATAATCCGTGTTTTATCGCCGCTTGTGATAGTGGCCAGATTGTCGCATGTACCATCCCCATAGTCTACTGTCCATGTGCGGTTGTCACTTGTAGTAACTGTTACCACCCCGCTTACAATCCGGTGACACGAGGTTTTGAACACCAGAGGATCAGATTCCGATATGGTTTTTGTCACTTTAAGCCCGTTTACCCTTGTAAATTCTACGGTTCCGTATGATGTAACTATATTGTCCCGTAACACTCCAGGTAATTCGAACCGATATTCACGGGTTAAACTGGCCACACGGCTGGCAGTGCCGCCCTCCCCGGGGAAAGTAATAGTGATATCTTCCAAAATTTCAGCAACCCTTGAACGATCCTCCCTGTCGATTGTGATAGTCTTATTAACCACACCTTCAACTTTCTTGCCATCCACATAGAAATCTTCGAAAGTTTTTATACGCTCCGAAGTGGCGTCGACAAAAGAAGTCGCAGTGATAATAATTTTCCCCGACCTTAACTTTCCGTCTTTTCCCGTACACCCTGTCCCAAAATCAATTGTGATGACCTTTGGATCCGAAGTATTATCAATGGTAATCACTGAACAGGAGCTGAGGTAAAAATCACCTTCGGTGACAGCCGATTTTCCTTCGTTCAGCTTCAGATTGACAGCCTCATCTGCCAAGGCATCCAATTCAAGGAGTGTTTCCTCCGCGATTGTTTCCTGTTCAACAACAGGCAGTGCATCTTCCAATGTTGTATCTTCTTTCTGACAGGAAACAAGAGCTGCAATAGTCAGCCCTGTTACAAATAATGAACTTAGAATTTTCATCATATTAAATTTTATCTGGTTAAACATTTTAAGCTTTCAACTATTAAGATGTAACTTTCGGCTTAAAGTTAAATTCAATGAAATTTTTTACATAAAGATCCAGGTAGTATTTCATTTGGATTTAACCTTTCCCACTATTTTGCTTCAAAGTAATAAACAGATTCATAAAATTGACAACCGATAGATCAGACGGGCATATCTTATCACTGCTGCGAGAACCGGCAACAAAGGAGAAAGGGTTCAGAGTGATGATGGATACATATAAGGAACGGATTTACTGGCACATAAGAAGGATTGTTGTATTGCACGAAGATGCGGAAGATATCCTTCAGGAGACTTTTATAAACGCCTACCGATTTATCGGCTCATTTAACGGGAAAAGCAAGATCTATACATGGCTTTACCGGATTGCCACAAATGAATGCATCAGGATGTTAAGGAACAGAAAAAAAATGAACCGGAATATTGAAGAACTGACCGATAAGCATACATTAAAACTAAGCACGACCGACATGGAAAGTGGCGATGAGATTCTGGTTAAATTCCAGAATGCTGTTCTCCAGTTGCCGGAGAAACAGCGACTTGTTTTCACAATGCGTTATTATGATGACCTTCCATATGAAGATATTTGTTATATCCTGAAGACATCGGTCAACGCATTGAAAACCAATTATCATTATGCACAGGAGAAAATAAAGGAACACATGCTAAACAATTGAAATATGACTTACAACTCTGATTTTCAGGAAGTAGGTAAAAAGATGCCTTACTCTGTACCTCCTGGTTTTTTTGAGGGTATAACCGAAAAAACACTGGATAAAGCCCGCCAAAGGGACAAAGCCCGGAGAAAGCATGTATTAATCTGGCGCTCAATGGCGATAGCTGCATCACTGACAGTATTAATTGTTGCCGGGTATTTGCTAATCAATGTGCTACCAACTGGAAATACCGAACAAGCCGCTCAGAATACTGGCGCCGGACCTCAGAATGAAGTTCAGAATGGAGAACTGGCGGAAGTCATAGATACGGTACCGGTAAAAGAAGATTTTGATAATAAAGAAACTGCAATAAGCACAGTTAACGGTATTCAGGATGAAGAAGGGATCAATGATGTGCTTTCCTCACTTACCAACGAAGAGTTAATGGAGCTGGCAGCAATGCTTGCGTCAGATATGTTTATGGACGAAACAGAAAATAATTTACAATGAGAACAATATATAAAGCCTTTGTTTTACTGATGCTTACAATGCTCAGCCTAGGTGCACAATCGCAGAATAACAGAAGGCTTCCTGCCGTGAGAGAAAGGATCCTTCAGGCAAAACTTGTTGAGATCAGGCGTTCCCTGAACCTCGATCAGGCGACTATGCAACGTCTCCGACCGATATATATGGAATATGAAAGGGAAATCCTGGGTGTCAACACCAACAACCAGAGGCGTATGATGAGTGCCAATACTGACACTCTTACAGCGCAGGAAGCAGAAAGGCTTGTGATGGTTCAATTAGAAAATGCAAAGAGGCTGATTGACATCCGTGAGAAGTATTACCATAAATTCAAAACAGTTCTTACACCCCAGCAAATAGTAAGGCTCTACCAGACCGAAGCCCAGATCCGGCAGAAAGTGACCCAGGAACTCAGGCGCAGGAGCATGGGAAGATTCTGATAGAAAGCAAACAAACCTCCTGTAGAAGATACTATTGGAATTAATATCAGCGATTTAGATCCAGTTAAACCGGCCATTCCTGAAAATGAAGTAACAAATTCTTTCATTTTTAATACCCTGCTTAATTATTACTCAATAGCTGGCTTCATATTCAGAGTATCTTACTATTCAGCGTCCCTCACATATTTGACTTTAGCATCAGAATAGTTTAACTTTACACATAAGCCCACTTTTTAACATCAGATGCCTGGTAGAAAATATAAAATAAACCTTCTGGTTGTTTTTTTTGTACTGTTCTCCTTTTCGTGTATAAATCCGGTTTATCCGACAGAGATGTTTCTTCAGCATTCAATTACTCTGGTAATGTTTGCCTGTCTTATAATAGTGATAATCAAAAATTCTTTATCCGACAGATCGTTTACAATTATTGTGTTATTCCTGCTCCTGCATTTAATAGGTGCCCGGTGGATTTATTCCAATGTTCCGTACAAAGAATGGTTCAGTTTTATTATGGGTGAATTGTTCCCTGCTTTAAACAGTTCAGGTCGGAATCACTATGACAGGTTTGTCCACCTGATGTTCGGGCTGATGTTATTTTACCCGATCCGGGAAGCATGTGAGAAATGGGCTGGCTGCCCGTCCAGGTTATCGGGCATTTTTGCTTTCCTTATAATTACATGTTGCAGTCTTTTTTATGAAGTTTTTGAATGGGGGCTTACCCTGGTGCTTTCACCACAAGATGCGGAGGATTATAACGGTCAGCAAGGGGATATGTGGGATGCACAGAAAGACATGGCTCTGGCATTTACGGGAGCAATAATAAATTTGCTGGCCAATGTTTTAAAGAGAAAATTGAGAATGACTTAATAATATCGCTTCTCTGATCTGATTAATATCTATCCTTTGGAAACTACTGAATATAAATGGCATTAGAATCGAAAACTAATACGGCCTGAGTATAAGTAAACGACTAAAAAAGTCGGAGTTTACCACGGAGTAATACGGAGTAAAAGACGGAGTAACACGGAGTTTGAAAACGCGGAGTTTGAAAGGTTGTTACGAAAATAAATCTTAGTAAATAAAGTCGAATTGAAAAAGCATTGTTACCTTTATTAGGTCTCGCTGAATATGTATTATTATGAGTTTACTACATGAGGAACTTACGGATTCAATTCTGAGGTGTGCTTACAAAGTACATAGTGTATTAGGGCCCGGGTTATTGGAATCTGCCTATGAAGAATGTCTTTTTTATGAACTTGAGACTATTGGATTAACCGTGTACAGACAGAAGCCTATACCCCTGGTTTATGAAGAAAAGAAGCTTGATATCGGTTACAGGATTGATTTGCTTGTCGAAGACAAAGTTATTCTGGAAATCAAATCGGTTGAAGCGTTAAATCCTGTTCACTTTGCCCAGTTAATGACATATCTGAAGTTATCTGATTGCAGGATTGGTTTCCTGATTAATTTCAATGTTAAATCACTAAAGGAAGGAATCAAGCGAATAATAGTTTAATCCTTTAGTTCTATTAACATATTCCGGATTTAATCCCGAAAGCCTTCGGGACCGTGTTACTCCGTTCTAAACTCCGTGTTACTCCGTGGTTAAATCCTTCCCTCTCAAACTAAACTCCGATATCCCACCTCCTGAAATAAAGCGCCTGCCTTACAACCGGCAGTGTCTTGAATTCTATTTCCTCCATCTGAGCCTGACTCAATGGCGTGAACTCCGAAGCTATCTTTACATTTTCCTCGAGCTGGGCAATATTGTCAACTCCAATGATCGTAGTGCTCACGGGCAGACTCATGTTATATGTGAGAGCTTCCTTTATATTGATGGTTCCGGGTATCGACGTCCTCAGTCGTGCATCAGTCTGCTGATCGAGCGGAGGAGGCGTCCATGTGGAAAGGATGCGGCTGCGGGTGGTGACTTTCATCCCTATTATCGCCATTCCCTTATTCTGAGCTTCAGGCAACAGGTAGTTCTTAAAACTCAGATAATGCACATCAGCAGCATTCATGGCAATAAGGATTGCATCAAAAGGAAACCGCCTTATGGCCTCAAGCAGAACCAGGGGCTCGAAATGACCAGTTATCCCAAGATTCCTTACCACACCTTCGGCTTTGGCTTTTTCAAGAGCTTTTATTGCTCCGTTGGGTGCAAATATCTGGTCAACCTGTTCCTGCCGCTGAACATTGTGAAGCTGCCACAGGTCGAGGTGATCGGTCTGCAGGTTTTTCAGGCTCTCCTCCAGCAGTCGCATGGATCCGTCATAAGTACGGTCGTGAGTTTTGGTTGACAGCCACACTTCTCCCCTTCGTGTTTTCATCACTCTTCCGATATTCAGCTGACTGACACCCTGCCCGTACGAGGCTGCCGTGTCGATATAATTAATCCCCAGGTCTATAGCCCGGTTGATTATCTTTTCTGACTCTTCTTCCTTCCCCTTGATCTCAAGGGTGGCCTGGCCACCCAGACTGAAAATACCCACCTTGTAGCCCGTCCGGCCGAACGACCTGGTAGGCATTGCGCTGAAAGTAACCGGATTAAACGGGTCTTCATTGTTCTTCTTCAGTGGGAGAGACCTCTCGCTTCCCTTCGCATCGAACGTCTTTCCTATCGTAACAACAGCTGCGGCTGCTACTCCGTTCCCTAAAAATGTCCTGCGGTTTATCTTCTTCATTATTGCCTCTTTTTAGTGGTTTTCAATGAGTTCTGTGTTTTCAAAATTAATAAATCTAATCATTCTGACAGGCATCCGGAGTTGACAAGTTGTGGTTTATGATAAATATCACATGGGTGACTTTTTTTGCCAAAGGTTTATTCAATCCCTCCGGGATCGGTGAGCTAAGTCATTTCACCGAATTCAGACAGCCGTAGATATGTCTCATCGTGTCAATTTTTGCAGGGTTTTCTGCCACGGCATTGGTTGTGAACATCATGACCCCTGAAGAACCGGCTCCGGCTCCATAGCGGAGAACCTTGCCGAATTCCTCCGCAGAAATTACCTCAGGGTCATCATAGGCCTGAACTATCGGCCAGACTTTGGGAAATTCCCCGGGTTTAATGTCAAGCCTGTTGCAGAACCATTCAATGTTCTCTCCTACCCATTCCGCACTCCTTCCCATCCTGCCATGGTAAACCATCGGAGAGAAGACATCGGTTATATCTTTAAGCATATCGTAGTCCAGTCCAAGAATCCGGCGCCTGGCTCCGTCATATTCCGTGTCATCCCAGGGACAGTGATAAATGCCTAGAAGTGCATCAGGCCTTTCTTCCCTGATAATACTCCTGGTTTCGGATACCCAATCAGCAATAACCGAACACCGCCAGTCGCGCCATTTGCTGTCGTGCTCCTGAAGTATCCAATCCGCACGTTCCCTGGCGGCAAGATCGGGAACATCAATGCCTGTTGCCGACTCGAACGCCCTGATACAGTTGTCACAGAAACATGTCTCAGGCAGAATGGGTTCCGGCTCCTCAAACTGTGCATGCCAGTGAACATAATCCATCCAGATGCCGTCGAGATCGAACTTCCGGAGCAGTTCCCTCAGCTCAGTCATCCTGAACTCCCTGAATCCAGGTTCGGTCGGACAAACTCCCATGAACCACGATGCAGGTTCCACCCTGTTTCCAAACCTGTCGATTGCCCAGGCCTCGGGATGGGTTTCAACATATCCTTTACCGTTAAGCACGGGAAACTCTGCAAAAACCTTTAAGCCCTCCTCCCCTGCCCGTTCCATCATCTTTTCATTGATGCCCTTCCAGTTCAGGAATACTGCATTGACATTGAGCTGACTCAGATTAATTTCCTTATTCCAGAACGCATTGGGACTTCCATATATCCCGAGGATCTCTATCTTTTCAGATTTAGCTGTGACAGTTCCTTTCTGCCGGCATTCCTGTCCGGTAAAAAGAAATACTAAGGCAATAATCAAAGGGATTGCGGTTATTTTCATTTCAATTGTCTTTTAGTGTTATTCGTACAAGATAGGAAATCCAGGAAATCCCGAGACTCAGTCTCCCCAATAAACCCACCCCTACCCCTCCAAGGAGGGGATCCGTTTGGAACAACATTTCACTGCAAGGCTTCACGTCTCAACCTCATGCCTCACGCCTCACGCCTCACGACTAATTCCCCAAAGCCCCCATCAGATTCTGCTCGAGGTTTTTGAAATATTCCGATTCCAGCGTACGCTGTTCAGAAGGCACAGTTATCTGCTGCTTCAGTATTATTTGTGCCGGGGGTCGGCTTAAGACAATTATTTCATTTCCAAGCAGCAGCGCTTCATCTACATCATGAGTCACAAAGATGACAGTTCTCCTATCAGTTTGCCACATGCGGGAGAATATTCGTATCAGGTTTAATTTCAGTTTGATATCCAGGCCTTTCAAGGGTTCGTCCATCAGTATGATATCCGAAGGATATGCAAAAGCCCTGGCTATCGAGACTCTCTGCCGCATCCCCCCGCTCAGCTTCGACGGATAATAAGCGGCAAAATCTTCAAGCTCCATAAGTTTGATCAGCTGATCTGTTATCTTATTACGCTGGCCGGCCGTCATATCCCTGCCAAGAACAAAATCAATGTTCTCCTCAACTGTTTTCCAGGGAAGAAGCCTCGGGTCCTGGAAGATATAAGAGATTGTCTTCTCTCTGAAACCCTTCAGAATGCCACTGTCGGGCTTTACTATATCTCCGATGATATTAAGCAAGGTGGTTTTACCGCATCCCGACGGACCAAGAATGGAGGTAATTGTCCCTTCGTGAAATTCAATGCTGAAGTCACTGAAAAGTGAAAGATTGTCGAACTTCTTGTGCAGGTCTGTAATTTCCAATTTCATAATCAGGATCTCCAGTTTATAAATCTGCCTTCAATCCATCGGATCGCTTTTTCAAATCCGTAACTTATCAGCACTGCAATGATGGTCCATGCAATCACTGCATCAATATTCAGGAATGTCTGAGCAGTCTGCATCATCGTGCCAATCCCGAACTCCGGCTGGCTAAGAACCTCACCTATTATTATTGCCCTCCATCCTATGCCCAGGGCACTGGATGCGCCGCTCACTATAAAGGGCATTATGGCAGGGATGTATAATTCACGCACTATCCTTTCCCTGCTCACCCTGTAAAAGGCGGCCATATCGACCAGCTCCCTGTCAATGCTCCTGATGCCGTCGCTCACATTCGTGGTGATGAAGGGGAACATTGTGAGCATGCCAATGAAAACCGGAACTGAACCCGGATTAAACCAGATGAGTGCAAGAAGAATGATTGAGATTACCGGTACGGAACGTATGGTTACCAACAAGGGACGAAGGAAGGCATCAACATATGGATTGATGCCGGTAATGATCCCTGTTCCTATACCGAGAATCAAAGATATGACAAAACCAATCAGGCCCCTTGCAACCGTTGAGCCAGCGATCTCAAGGAACCTGCCGTCGGTGAATAATTTCAATGTGGTTACCAGTGTCTTTTCCGGCGAGGGGATAACAAAATCGGAATCGAAATGCATGGCAAGCAGCTTCCATATTATAAGCATAAAGATAACAGAAGCCAGGCTTATGTATTTTTTATTACCGGTAAATGAAATTTTCATCGGGTAACTTCCCTCCGATTATATCGGGATTCAATTTATAAAAAACATTCAGATAGTCCTCAATTTCATCTTCCACTTCGGCTGCCTTTACAAACCTGAGATTTGATCCGGGTATGGCATGCGCCGCGACAGCAGTGTCGGGAAGAATCCCGTACCGTACAATCAGTACAGCTGCGCTGTCGGGATATTGATTCACCCACCTGGAAGAATGCCTGTACGATTTAATTATCTTTTCAACCAGTTCAGGTTCATGCCTGAGGATGCTTTCACTGCCAAGAAAAGCTGTTTCAGTAATTTCAATATCCTCTTTTCTGCTCCATTCTGTCTCAAGGTTGAAGATAATCCGGATATCACTGTTTTTCAGGGTAACCAGACTAGCAAGCGGTTCGGATAGTATTCCAAGTGCCGCCTGCCCTGCAGCTACAGCATTGGCAAGATCAATATGGGTGGGAAAACTGTAATCAAGGATCACGTCTTTGTCCGGATCAATGCCATTCTTCTTCAGAAGATGTCTGAACATAACATCGGGAGTCATTCCCCTGGCCATAACATGAATACGCTTGTTCCGGAGATCTTCCCACCTCCTGACAAGAGAATCGCTGCCGGCAAGATAGAGAGTTCCCCAGCATGGAATCCCTATAAGCTTGTATTTCAGTCCCTTGTTATACATTATGGCTGCCATGGTGGTTGGCAGGATTGCAAAATCGGCCGTACCGTCGAGCATCAT
>JAFGXK010000098.1 GCA_016936695.1 Bacteroidales bacterium
CAAGCGAAAAGGAGTATAAGCAGACAGGAGACATGGCACCCCTGGATACCTACCTGTATCTGGCGATTGCATTCCAGAGGAACGACAGTCTCGAACAGGCTCTGACCTACCTTAACGACGTTAAAAAGAGACTCTCCCCTTCCGACACCTACCAGCTTGACTTTGTCGATCTTCAGATCCGTAACTGCAGGTATGCCATGGAGATGAAGAAAAGACCGGTAAGGGTGATAACAGAGCATTTTGCCCCATGGCTCGCAAATTTCCCGGGCGCCTGCAATCCGGTTCTGGCCACAAACGACTCAGTGTTCGTATTTACAGTTAAAAATGAAGGCATAACCCAGATATACTGCTCATACAAGAACACAACCTGGAACGAACCAACCAACATCACAAATCAGCTGGGCGGTTTTGACAGATTTTATACCAACTCCATTACCGGCGACGGTAAAATGCTTATCATGTACCTGGATGACGGAGGAGACGGCAACCTCTATTACAGTATGAGAACCGGCACAACCTGGTCAAAAATCAAATCATTGGGTAAACCTGTTAACTCAATCTATTGGGAGTCGCACGGATTCATAACTCCCGACGGCCAGACCATGTATTTCGCAAGCAACCGGCCCGGCGGCGAGGGCGACCTTGATTTATGGTCATCGCGCAGGCTGGCCGAAGGCAACTGGGATGCTCCGGTGAACCTTGGAAATACAATCAATACCCCCTATGATGAAAATACTCCCTATTTTGATGTTGAAAATGATGCTTTACTCTTCAGCTCAATAGGACATATCACAATGGGCGGCTACGATGTCTTCAGAAGCCAAAACAGGGGCGGCGTATGGACCCAACCTATCGGAATGCCCTACGCCTTTAACACAGTTCAGGAAAACAGCCATTTTATTCTAAACAACAATGCTCCTGGTTTTGTAGCCAGCCGCTTTGACGAAAAGTCAAACGAGAGAAACATCTTTGCCATTGTTGCTATCGATCCTGCTGATGAAATAACTACCGCTTCCGGAACAATAACTCTTGAAGATGGCATGAATGTCGACCCAAAAGTTTCACTTATCACTCTCAAGAACCTTAAAACAGGCGAAATAATCCAGAATATTCCAGTGAATCCCGACGGAACTTTTCAGTTCGAAATCAAACCGGGTGATTATGAGGTGTACATAAGTCATGATGGATATAACACCGATACCTTAACACTCAATCTGCCACTCTATTATACAGGCAGTTATCTTGCAGTTAGTCCGTCACTTGCTCCCGAAAAAGTGTTTACGGGAGACTTCCTTTCAATCCAGAATGTGCTATTTGATTTCGATAAATACGATCTTAACGACGAGGCAAAACAGACGCTCGAATTACTTAAAAATATCCTTATCACATACCCCGATCTTACAATCGAGGTTGCAGGATATACCGATTCCAAAGGAAGCACCGAATACAACAGAAGACTTGCAGACAAACGCGCTCAGGAAGTTATTGACTACTTCACCCTGACAGGAATCGAAGGTGGGAAATTCCTTAAAAAGGCTTTCGGCGAATCGAACTTCGTGGCTGTCAACACCAATCCTGACGGATCCGACAATCCCGAAGGCAGAAAATACAACAGAAGAGTCACTTTCGGAATAGTCAATCCCGGAACAGGAGTGGTGATAAGGCATGAAGTTTACACCCCAAGGCACCTCAGACAGCCAGGCGCTACCAAGTATAGTATAGTTCTAAAGCAGACTAAAGATGTACTGTCAACCTCCTATTTCAGCAACCTCATAAAGGACGAAATGCTCTTCATCAGGACAGTCAAGACCGATACAGCAAACATTTATGCACTCGGTGTGTTCTTCAACAGGTCGGATGCAGTGACTTACCTGGGTTATCTGAAGGGACTTGGAATTAACGATGCATATGTTATCAACCAGTATGAACTCGATAACCTGTCGGGCGATGGCAATCCGATTATAATGCAATCACCCGCCGCAACACGACTGGTTTACTCCATCCAGCTTAAAGCAACCAGAAATCCTATCGACGTCAGAAGAATATTCCCAAATTATGAAGGGGTTAGAGAAATCGTCGCCGACGACGGATTCTATAAGTATGTCTGGGGAGAATTCAGGTCTGTGGCTCAGGCCAAAGAAGCTCTGGAAGAAGTAAAGAAAGATTTTGATGATGCCTTTATAAGGCAGGTAAATGTCGTAAGATAAACCGGCAATTATTATACCGGATACCTTTTTATGAAATACAGGGAAATAAGCTTGAGGGCCCTCGAACCGGAGGACCTGGAGTTGCTTTACCAGTGGGAGAACGACATGACTAACTGGCTGATAAGCAATACAGTAAAGCCATTCTCAAAATACACTCTAAGGCGATACCTTGAAAATTCCCACAAAGACATTTATGAGACCGGTCAGGTCCGCCTCATGATTGACCATATTACTGACAATAAAACAATTGGAACAATTGATCTGTTCGATTATGACCCTTTCCACAAAAGGGCAGGTGTGGGAATCCTGATTGCACTCGAAGAATACCGCAGAAAAGGTTTTGCAACAATGGCGCTTAAATGCCTTATAAACTATTGTTTTAAAACTCTTATGCTTCGTCAGCTCTACTGCAGTATCATGTCAAATAATAAGGAAAGCATGGCACTGTTCAGTAAACTGGGTTTTATTCAGGCCGGGACAAGAAAAGACTGGATAAGAGTTGCTGACGGGTACCTCGATGAACATCTTTTCCAGCTTGTCAATCCTGATGCATGAACTTCATTTGAGTCCTGAAGCCAAAAGACCACAGGCAGCAAAGATATCGGCACCCGCCGATTTCCTTATCGATGCTGATATCCCGGATATAACAAGTTCATGCTTAAAATGATTCATTGTTTCCATAGGTGAAGAAACGTTGCCGTCACCAGGAACTGAATGATAAGGCAGCAGGTTAACCCTGATGCCGGTATCCCGGAGCAGCTCCTTCAGTCCTTCCAGATGCCCCCGGGTATCATTCATATCCCTTATCATGATATAGGCAACGCTCATACGCCTCTTTTTACCTGTCCGGGCCGATTTCATCACCTCAAGAATTTCCCGGGCAGGGTATTTTCCTTCTGCCGGAACTGATTTCAGTCTTTCTTCCGGAAAAGGCGAAAACAAGCTGAGTGCCAGGTTGCATTCACATGAATCCAGAAATTTTCGTACACCGGGAGTTATCCCAACTGTCGAAACTGTAATGTTTCTCGGGCTTATGGCCATTCCCCATTCTGCAGTCATGATATCGCAAGCCTTCAAGACATTGTCAAGATTATCCATCGGCTCTCCCATCCCCATAAAAACAACATGGGTAACCTTTCCGTCAATTCCCGGACCGAGAACCTGGTTCAGAATATCCCTTACTGAAAGATCACCTCTGAAACCGTAATGTCCGGTGGCGCAGAATGGGCAGCCCATCCTGCAACCCGATTGAGAAGAGACACATACCGTAGTTCTCTTCGGATTGCTCATCAGGACTGTCTCAAATTCCTTCCCGTCTTCATTACTGAAGAGGAATTTTACTGTTCCGTCAGCAGATCTCAAGGAAGAAACCGGGTCGTAGATACCCGGACACGAAGTCTCCATCAACTTCTCCTTTGCCTTCCGGGAAAGGCCTTTGACAAGCATCAGGTCATCCGACTTCCTTTTGTAAAGCCAGTTGGCTATAGCCAGAGCATGCCTCTCATCGCATTCTGCCAGCTCACTTATCTCTGAAGCTGTAAGTCCGCAAAGGCTTTTCATTTCATTATTGAGAAATCAGTCCCCTGTTTTTCAGAAGAGGCTCAATCTGAGGCTCACGACCGCGGAAATTCACATACATCTGCATGGCATCCATGGTCCCGTCCTTCTGAAGGATGTTCCTGCGGAACGATTCGGCGGTAGCCCTGTCGAACACACCCTTTTCCCTGAAGGCTTCAAAGGCATCGTTATCGAGTACGGCAGCCCATGTATAACTGTAATATCCTGAATCATACCCGTCGATGATGTGAAGGAAATATGTACTTCTGTATCTGGAAACGATCTCAGGTATCAGACCTATCTTATCAAGGTATTCCTTCTCAAAGCTCTGAACATCAACCACTGCCGGTGCCTCCTGTGTATAATATGCTATATCGAGCAATGAGGCTGCAAGAAGCTCAGTGTTTATGAACCCCTGATTGAAATATCTGCTCTTGTCCAGTTTCTCCACCAGGGCGGCAGGAATCGGTTCGCCTGTTTCGTAGTGACGGGCATATACATCAAGCAATTCAGGCTCGGTAACCCAGTGCTCCATTATCTGTGAAGGCAGCTCCACAAAATCCCAGGCTATGTATGATGTGTTGTAAGTGTTCTTGCAGAACAATCCTTCAAGGGCATGTCCGAATTCATGAAAAAGAGTTTCCACCTCTTCAAGATTAAGCAGGGCAGGCAGTTCATCGGTGGGGCGGGTAAAGTTGCAGACAACCGTCACGACTGGAGTAACGGGCTTCCCATCAACAACATGATGGCTTCTGTACCCTCCGCACCATGCTCCCTGCTGCTTGCTTTCGCGCGGATGAAAATCGAGGTAAAGTATTCCGATATGCGATCCGTTTTCCTCCCTGACTTCATAGGCTTCAGCATCCGGATGAGGAAGGGGTATGTTGGTCAGAGGAGAGAATGAAATTCCATAAAGCCTGTTCGCACAGGTAAAAACACCTTCCCTTACATTGTCGAGGAGGAAATAAGGCCTGAGGGCATTATCATCAAGGTCGTACTTTTCTTTCCGTACCTTTTCGGCATAATACCACCAGTCGGATGGTTCCAGTTTGAATTTTCCACCCTCGCGGTCAATGATAAGCTGCATCTCCTTAACCTCATTTTTGGCTACAGGAACTGCCCTGGACCAAAGGTTGTTCAGAAGATCCAGAACGTTCTCCGGGTTCTTTGCCATCCTGGGTTCAAGAACAAGGTGTGAGTGTGTCTTGTATCCAAGCAGTTTGGCGCGCTGAGCCCTCAGTCTTACTATATCGGCAAGTATCTTGTTGTTGTCATATTCATTACCGTTGTTGCCGCGGTTTGTATAGGCATTGAAAAGTTCGCGGCGAAGATCCCTGTTCTCCGAATACTGAAGGAAAGGAAATATGCTCGGCCTTTGTGTGGTAAAAGCCCACTCGCCTTCCCGGCCAGCAGCTTTTGCAGTCTCAGCAGCTGCATCAGCGATTGATTCAGGTAATCCAACAAGACCGTCCTTTCCGACAAACAGTTTATAGTTGTTTGTCTCGGCCAGGACATTCTGGCTGAACTTCACTCCCAGTACCGACAGTTTCTGGTTTATGTTCATAAGGGTATCCTGGTCAACCTTGCTCAGGTTGGCTCCGTTCCTTACAAACTCCTTGTAAAGGTTCTCAAGGATGAATTTCTGTTCATCGGTAAGTGTTTCGGAAGCCTGGTTTTCGTAAACATGCTTTACCCTCTTGAAAAGATCAGGATTAAGTACTATTTCATCCTGATAGGCTGCCAGTTTCGGAGAAATCTCCATTTCTATGTTCTGCAGCGAATCGCTTGTATTTGCTGAAGCTTGGGCAAAAAACACCTGTGCTACCTTTGACAGGAGTTCGCCCGACCTGTCGAGAGCGCCTACAGTGTTCTCAAAATTGGGTTCTTCAGTGTTGCTGATCAGATTCTGAATATCCTTCTTCCCCTCTTCCATTCCTTTTTCAAATGCCGGCATATAATGTACGGCATGGATTTTTTCGAACGGCGGAACGTCGAACGGAGTGTTGTAAGCAGAGAAAAAAGGATTGGCTTTTTCATCAACCCTGTTCTTGCAGGAACCCAGGATAAGGCATGGCAATCCCATGATCAAAAGGATTTTAGTTAAATTTTTCACAGTCGCTGTTATTTAGATTATGATACTCAATTACAGATAATGATGCAAAATAAGTTTATAAAAACTGTTATCAAAAGAAATATGGATTATTTTTGTCATCCCGTTTCAGTCACCCGTGTGGAGACGGACCGGGTGCAACAGACTAAAATCGGTTGCGATCAGGAATCCTGGAGAGATGGCAGAGTGGTCGAATGCGGCGGTCTCGAAAACCGTTGTCCTGCAATCGTGGGACCGGGGGTTCGAATCCCCCTCTCTC
>JAFGXK010000099.1 GCA_016936695.1 Bacteroidales bacterium
GCGATCTCATTGCCGTCGATGTCGGCATCGGAGTAGTGCCTCAGGTCGGTAATATCGCTTTCCGGGTGGGTATGGACATCAGGGGTGAACACCGCCGGGATATCGTTCAGATCCGTATAACTTCCGGTTACAGCAACCTGCGCCAGCGCCGGCTTGCCTGTAATGTCAGACCAGTCGGGCACATAGGAAGCCAGCCGGTACAAACCGGCATGATTTCCCCAGCCAAAGGCCGCATTCCAGTTGCTTATAGCTGTTGATGTGATGCCGCTCGCGGAATGACCCGTGAAGACGGGATCTGTTTCCGTTGTCAGGTAACCCGAGAGGTCGGGCGCATTGGAAAGGTCGCCGTAATCGCCGCTGAATCCATCTCCCGACCTGCCGGCATACAAAGCATACGGGACGCTGAGCAGCTGGCTGGTACCCATTTCAATGCCGTTCACGGAGAGTTCCAGGAAATAGGGCCCGTCAGACCAGTCTATCGAAGAAAAATCATCCGCAGTGCTCCCCTCCCCGATTTTAAGGTTGACCAGTCCGAGTGTATTGGTCCGGGTGGAATGGCTCTCTGTATACACTGGAAATCCGCCAGCTGTGGAGTGCCGGAGAATGATCCGCACCGTCACCGGTTCCTCTGCCATCACCGAACCGCCTGCATCCCTGATGACGGCCTGGTAGCTGAAGGACAACGGAGCCTGGGCCGCCATGCCTATTGCTGAAGCAATTATAATGAAGGAAAACATTACCTTTTTCATGATGCGTGATATTATATATATAAACGTTATGAATTAAACAAATAATCACTAAATATTTCGGTATAAGTATTAACAGGATGTTGATATCCGGCGGGGGATCGGGCTACGGTTTATCCTTCTTTTTTGCATCCTGTTCCTCAGTGACCTGATTTACTGTGTAGCCGAGCTTTTCGATGGCTTTCCGGATATTCTCCGGATCATTCTTTTTCTTCCTGTATGCTACTGTGACTTCCTGTGTGCCGATATCACATTGCACATCCCTGATTCCTTTTTCAAACGGAAGGTTACTCAGGACTTTGTCCACACAATTACTGCATTCAATGGATGTTTTGAAGGTGACTGTATCGATGGCGTTCTCCTTTTCCTGTGCCGAAAGGAGCAACGGAACTGCTGCAAGAAGCATGGTGACGAAAATTTTCTGGATTGTTTTCATGATATGAACTTTTTAATGGTTGTTGTTTATTCTGTTTCCCTGTCAAGGATTATCCGGAAGCCGGCATATATCTTCCTGCCGTGAACCGGTCCCCAGATCAGACCCGCATCAAAGAATCCTCCGAACGGATCTTCGGAGGCGATGATCGGATCCTCCTGCATGAAATTGATGAGGTTTTCTGATCCGGCATAAATATTCCATTTACGGAAGTATCTTGTGACCTGTGCATTCATTACGGTATAAGCCCCGAAAGCATCCTCTCGCCGGTACTCCTCCGGATTTTCCGAGGTGGAAGGGATCCTTCCGGGCCCGTTAAGCTGAAGGGTATAATCGAACTGCCATTTCCTGAGGCGGGTGAGCCACGAAGCGGTCACGAGACCCCGGTACCTGCTTAACAGCGGCTTCTCCCGGAGGACCCCGTCGATGGTCATCTTCACATCATTCCACCTCCATGCTGCGAGGAGATCAAAACCTTCAAAGAGCGTTGACGAAGCTTCCAGCTGAATCACATTCGAGTAGGATTTTCCATCCAGGTTATAAAACCTGACCTCCCGCAGGTCTGCATCCATATCGGTTATGACCTGGTTCAGGAAACTTGTATGATATGCCTCGCCGGTCAGGCTCAGGATCCTGGTCCCGTAAGGAATGCTGGCAATCAGGCTGAGACCCGTGTTCCATGCCTCCTCCATATCAAGGTCGCCGGCTATAACCATCCTCCTGCTGCTGGCCAGCAGAAAGCTGTTTTCAGCGAGCACGTTGCTGGCCCGGAATCCCTTCCCGGCTGAAGCCCTCAGGGTGAATACCGGGTTAATGACATACCGCAGATGCACCCTGGGTGTCACGAGGGTACCATACAGATTATGAAAATCGGTCCGGATCCCGGCGAGCAGGGTCATCCTGGCACTGTCGGTATAGGTGTACTGGGCATAAAGACCCGGGACGGACTCCTCGCGGCCGAACGACAGCATGTCGAGGTTTTCATCATACAGGTCGTACTTATAGCTGGCCCCCAGGTCAAACATATGTTTACCCAACCCCGGGTTCCACTGTAACAGGAGATTCGAGTAATAAGTCCTCTGGGTTCCGTCGTAGGATTTAAGGCCGAAGCGTGATTCCTGTCTGTGCCGGGCCGCATTCTGGATCCACCCGATCGACAGGCTTCCGTCATCCCCGAAAACACCTCCAATCTTTGAGAATCCTTCAATCCTCCCGGTGTTGATGTCGATTCCAAAGCTGTTGGGCCGGCTGTTCTCCGCATCGGGCTGGTAGGAAAACTGCCCCCCTATCCGCTCCTCTCCGAGGACCTTTATCCCGGTACGGAACGTGAACCGTTCCGTCATGTAATCCCACCTGTTGAACAGGTTGTATTGACGGATATCGGGTTCATCCCTGAAGCCGTCCTTATTATGGTCCCCATTGTTGTCCTGAAGCTCCCCGTGCACCATAAGCATGGTGCTGAGCCGGTTGTTGATGATCAGCGAGGAATTGGCATTAAGCTCTGTCCTGCCGGCATCGCTGATGAAACCGTTCAGATAAAATTTTTCACTCTCACGCGGTTTCTTGTACTCCACATTGATCTGTCCGGCCACCGATTCATAGCCGTTCCTCACCGACGAGGTGCCCTTTGACACCTGGATCGATTCCATCCAGGGTCCCGGAACAAAATTGAGGCCGTAGGCGGTGTTCAGACCATACACCAAAGGGATGTTCTCGGCCAGTATCTGTGTATAGGTTCCGGCGAGCCCGAGCAGCTGTATCTGCTTTGCTCCCGTTGCCGCATCGGCAAAGTTCACATCGACGGAGGCATTGGTCTCGAAGCTTTCCGAGAGGTTGCAGCAGGCTGCCCTGCATAGTTCCGTCGCGGTGATATTCACCATCATGGTCGGATCAATCCGGCTTACAAACTGGCCGGGGGTTCTACCGACAATAACCACCTCGCTCATTTCATTCTGCCGGTAAAGGGGATGCTCCAGGTAATCCTCATCGCTGCTTACCGATACGGTATCGGTCCTGTAGCCGACGAAACTGATCACCAGCCTGTCGCTGTTTTTCACCCGTTTTATATTGAAATAGCCTGCCGCATTGGCGGCGGTGCCGACAGTGGTGCCTGCCCATACGACACTTGCCCCGGGAAGCCCTGATTTATCGGCACCGGTGGCATCGTAAATTTTTCCTTCAAGTCTGGTCTGTCCCAGTAAAACATGCGGATTCAGAAATATGACTGCGGAAATGATAAATAAAATCGTTCTCATCCTGTTTATTCTTAATTAATAAATCATAGCATTCCGCCTGCTGAAATCGCAGGCGATCCGATAAAAAAACAGGATGCGAATCAGGAGAGGAACTGGCAGTTACAGGTGAGCAAAAAACGCCCCCCGTGTTTGTCAGGAAAATCCCGGGGCACCGGGACCGGATGGTGAACAGGGTCAGGATCGTGCAGTAAAAATCGGGCGGGCAGTTCAGCAGGGGCTGATAAAGGCACCGGGAAAGCCGGGGTGTATTCGGTGATTTTAAGCTCCTCAATACTGAAATTGCAGCATTCTCTTCCCTGAGCAGCTTCGTTCTCCGGCATGCAGTGAGTATCTGCGTCATCGCAGCAGTGGTCCTGGTGTTCCGCAGACGAAAAATATATTCCTGCATGAGCAAAATATACATTGCATGCAGAGCAGTCATGAATTATTAAAGTAATCCCGATACTTCCTGCAAGGAAAACAATTCCGAGAAACGGATTAACCAACGAAGAAATGATATTTCTGCTTTTCACAGATGCAAAAATAAAAAAATCATGCAATACAATTACAACAAAACATTTCCAATATGGTTCCCGGTTCAGGGTTCCCGGTTTCCGGTTTGACCGCCTTCGTTAAAACTTCGGCGGACGGTGCAGGGTTTGACCCTCATTCCCACTCAACCTTCAGCTCTTTAATCAGGGTCGGGGCACCGCCTTTGTACTGGATTCCAAAACCACCAAACGGATTGGTCCTGATTTCCGCTTTCATGTTCACCTCACCCGCGACCCCGGGCCTGTTCTGTGCCGCCTCAGGGCCTGCCGGTGATTCGGCATGCGCTGAAAGAATGTTGCCTTTCACCTTGAGGGTGATGGTGCACGGGGTCCTGTAACAGGTGGTCGACACCGGTTCACTGATCTCTGCAACCGTCCCGTTTTCATACCTCACAAACAGACAATCCACCGCATTGTGGAACTTTGTGGTGCGGATAAACCGTAACGCATAACCCGTCAGGGTTTCCGTATCAAATTTTATGAAGACATCCATATAGAGTCCCGCAATACTGAATCCCTGTCCCGCCGTCTTGTAAGGAGCCACCGTCATCGTCAGCTTCATGTCGCCGAAATCTTTCCCGGTCGGGGTATAACGCAACCCGGCATACCTCGACTGCAAAAGGCCGGTCATCCCTGCAGCACCGTCACTGCCCGCTCCATAGTACCAGGCATCTTCTTCCCTGTTGGGCACCATTTCAGATCCACCACCAGGAGGTTCAAGATGGCCCAGCGTCCAGAACCCGGGAATAACCCTGTCCTGATTTTTTGTGGAAAGATTTCTGAAGTCGGTATGCAGCACCCTGTGATCCGTCTTAACATCCTCTTCCGAAACGGGTTCCTTCATCACATCAAAAACCGCTTCGCCTGCATCGCAGCGGAGATGTTTAGGGGCTACGGAAGCCATGATATAATAACCGATATCTCCTGCTGAAAGCTCATATTCACGCAAAGGGTGGTTCATCCTGGAGACGGCCACCTCAATGGGATCACTCCCATCCGGATCCCCACACCGGTACCAGGTAACCAGCGACTGGTCGTCGTATTGCATGTCGAGTTGATAATCAACAGTAAGTTTTCCGTTTATGCCCGTTGAAATTACAGGTTTTGAAATGAATTCGGGCGGAATCAGCTTTGCAGGAGAGACCGTCAATACACTTGCCGCCTTCAGTCCCGACGGAGTATGGGCAGTGATAACCACCTGTTTTGTCTCATCAAGCATGCTGACCGGTATGACATCACAGGTTGACCCGTCGTCACTGACTTTCAGTTTGACCAGCGATTCATCACCGGGTGCTAAAACCCATTTTACAGTTTCTCCTTTCAATTCGTAATTTCCGAATCGATTGACTGTTGCCGTTAACCTGACCGCATTCTTTCCGGTTTCAATGGTTGCTCTGACCGGTGCAAACTGCCATCCTGAACGCACTATTGCGGATCCGGTTTTTTCACCATCTTTTCCGGGTTCAATGACTTCAGGAACGATAAGCAGTTGAACTGGAAGCATTGTAAGCTTTCTCCCGCTCTCCTCCTGGGCTGACAGAACGACGTCTTTTATTCCCATAGGGTCCCAATCGTCATTCCCGCACAAAAGATTATACGTATTATAAATCACTTCCCCGTTGTGTTCGAAACGATAGGCCTCAAGAACCTGTTTGCCGGTCATGTCCACGGTCGATGCCGGATGTTTTTCCCCGATGAGGACATCTTTATCATTAAGGATTACATTATATTGATAGTTGCGCATTTCAGGCGGAGGAATATCCCTCCAGCCCAGGTAACTGGCTGTTTCAGACCTGATGCGCGTGTCAACAACGGCTATCTGGCCGTTCAGCTTGGTGAAATACTGCTCGCCTTTCACATAAGACCGGATGTCGCAATTGAGAAATATTGCTCCTGTCCCCGTAGTTGCCACGAAAGGTTTTGAAGAATAGAAGTCGAACGTACAGTTCAGGTAGAGACCTGTCATGGACAATGCATCATCGGTAGATTCGAAATGACAGCCTTCGAAAAGCGTGCGTTTGCCTCCGAAAAAAGGAAGCAGGTTGAGCCTGCTAATAAACCGTGTATTATGGGCAACAATCTTATCCCCGTCGCAAAGGATAAGCTGGGCCTGAACAATAGCTGAGGCTCTTTTTTCCCTGTTCAGTTCAGGTTTCAGCGGGTATACCAGGTCCACATTACAGTAGTTGCCAAATGTGACATTTTCAGAACCTGGTCCCTGCCCTGAGATTCTGAACATGGTAAAATTGCCCTGCGAGCCGATGGTCTGACCGCGGTTGCAGGCAAGCACCACATTCCCGGGATGATCGGATAAACCATAAAATTTCAGCCAGTCACACCGGATAACCAGTCCATAAGGCGACTGCCCATCCACGGGGACACGCACGGCAGGATCATCGGGGTCGTCAATCCAGTAGACATAAGGAGCAATATAGAGTACCATCGGAGATTCCTCCGTCCCATCCGTCAGATGCTCTGCCGCCCTGTTCACCGAGTTAAATACGAAAGGAAATTTCTCTGCCTCAGCATCACTGAACTGTCCGTCGATAAAGAATGCCTTTGGCCCGAGGTTAATGGTTTTTCCCCTGAAAATGATGTGATCACCGCCAAAAACGATTGGATTGCCGGGATCAAGTGATTTGTAATCCATAGTATGCTGAGCGGTGCACCACATTACGGACCCCGCAAACAGGCCCGTTAAAATTGTCTTTTTCATAGGTTTATTTTGATCTGACCACCCGAATCATTCTTCATCACAATGATGAATCCCGGAGAGGGGCTGTCTCAAAAATACAGATTTTATTTTTTTAATCCGCACTGTTCGGCTTCTGTCGCCTGTTACCGGTTAAGAAACCCATATTCAAAGTAGATGCCTGCAGGATCCCTGAAGAAGAAAAGGAATCCTTTATCAGGGCTGACGGAGCGATTGGTCTGCCTTAGCTAAAGCTACGGAGGATGAAATCGATTGATTTAAGAACACCGAATTGGGTTTACAAAAATGTGCCATAATTTATTGTTAAACCTGCAGACATATATCAGGATAAGACAGGTCTGTGCAACCGTAAATAGTGAACCAGGTTTCGGATTCCTGTTCAATCTGTTGATATATAAATTCGAAAAAGAACGCTGCAAATTATCTCCAAATTGATATATTTGCAATGAAGCAATCCCCAATTATTTGATGTTTAGATTCTTATACATAGTCTTCCCGGTTCAGGTGGTTTTTAAGAACAGTAAAAAACTCTTTAGACATTGGCTGGTTAACAGGAGCCACTTCTTTTTCCTGTATTTTGCTTCAGTTTTCCTTTTCTTATTCTTCTCAGGTTTTTTGTGGGCATCAATCCCTCAAAATATTACTTTCCGGAATTATAAGATTGAGGATGGGTTGTCTCAAAGTTCTGTATTTGCCATTACCCAGGATTCGGATGGCTTTATGTGGTTTGGAACGCGTGATGGACTGAACCGTTTCGACGCAAGACGGTTTAAGATCTATCGAAATGTTAAGGGTGATTCACTGAGTCTGGAGAGTAACGAAATCAATTGCCTTGTCATAGATAAAGAAAACCGGTTATGGATTGGAACGAGGCTTGGCTTACACCTTTATAATAAGACATTGGATAATTTTATTCGTGTCAGTTTAGCGCAACCAGATGGAGGATATGCACCTCAGGAATCAATTCGGGGATTACTTTCAGATTCGAATGGACGCTTATGGGTTCTAAGCGGGACACGGGTTTTTGTTTCAAAAAAAGAAGACCCGATGTTGTTTGACCTGCTGGAGATTCAAAACCCAACTGTACCTGGAACCAGGAAAAGCGTTATGAGGAATATTTTTGAAGACAGCAATGGCACGATCTGGATTTCTAACAATTTCAATTTGTATAGAGTCACTTCAAATAAACTCGGAGATTATGAATCTCACATCGTCAAGTTTCCCCTTGAACCTCAAAGCAATAGCTTTAGAGTAAACTCAATTGTTGAATACCCGGAAGGGAAGCTATGGATGGGCACTGAAAGTTCGGGAGTAATACTATATGATATCAACAGGGATATTCATAAACAGTACCAGCACCTAAATAATGATCCGAATTCTCTCGTAAGTAATAAAATAAGGAGTATTGTCATCGATGAATCAGGAATGATCTGGATAGGAACCGTGGAGGGATTAAGTATTCTGGATGCGATAACACAGAATTTCACAACCATTAAAAGTAATCCAGAAAATGACCTGAGCCTAAGCGCTAATTCCATCATATCGATGTATAAAGATTATGCAGGTTCGATTTGGATTGGAACATTTTATGGTGGAGTAAATCTATTCAGCCGTTATCATTTTAGTTACAATTATTATAAAACTCAAAGGGATGGTACAGGACTCAGCGAAAAAATTGTGAGTAAGATAGTTGAAGACGAAAATAACAATTTGTGGATAGGAACAGAAGGCGGAGGGTTGAACTATCTTAACAGAAAGTCAGGAAGGTTTGAATATTTTACGGCCAGTAGTACAAGGAACCCTGTCAGCCATAACAATATAAAATGTCTTTATTTTGATTCAGATTTAATTTTATGGATTGGGACCAGTGGTGGCGGATTAGATATCCTTGATACAAAAGCCAATTCGATTAGGAATTTTAGGAATGATCCAAAGAATAATAAATCGATTGCAAGCAATTGGATTTATTCAATCCTCGAAGATAAGGACGGGAGTGTATGGCTTGGAACCTATGGCGACGGACTTGATCGTTTTATAAGGGAAACAGGAGAATTCAGGCATTATAATAAAAACGACGGAGATAGTAGTATAAGCTCAAACTCAATCAGGTCAATGCTCCTTGATTCGCAAGGGCGCATGTGGTTTGGTACCAGTAAAGGTCTTTGCCGGCATGAAGCAAAAGGTGATCATTTCAAAAGTTACTTTGCTCTAAACTATGATACGACTACATTATCCTCTGACGATATTTACTGTCTTCATGAAGATCAGAATCATCGGTTATGGATTGGAACCTATGGGGGCGGATTAAACTATTTTGATGAACAGAAACAACAGTTTTCATCCTTTACAGTTGATGACGGATTACCCGGAAATATCGTTTACGGGATACTGGAAGATAATTCAGGATATATATGGCTGAGTACCAATAACGGATTGACGCGTTTTGATCCGAAAGAGAAGATATTCAGAAATTTTGATAATGACGATGGGTTGCCCGGTGATGAATACAACTATAACTCTTATTATAAAACCCGAAATGGTGAGCTGTTTTTTGGAGGGAAGAATGGACTTATTTCATTTGACCCGGAACAGATCGCAACAAATATATTTAAGCCAAATGTTAAATTTACCGGTCTACGGCTTTTTAACAGACAGATTCAAATTAGCGACGATTCGAAATTGCTTTCCGAAAATATTAATACAGTGAAGGAAATTAAACTTAAACATAATCAGAAGATTATTACGTTTGAATTTTCAGCACTGAATTTTGTAAATCCCTTGAAGAATAGATTTGCCTATAAACTTGAAGGTTCAAATGAAGATTGGAATTATACATATATTCCTGAAGCAACATACATGAATTTGCATCCGGGCAAGTACACACTACTAGTAAAAGGATCAAACAATGACAATATTTGGAATGAAGAACCTGCACAGCTGAACATCCTTGTTTTACCTCCCCCTTGGAAGTCATGGTGGGCATATTTAATATATACATTGGCCTTTGGCTGTGTATTATACCTGATCATTAATTTCCAGCGATCGAGAAGCAATTTAAAACACAGACTCGAACTTGAACGCCTTGAACTGGATCGGCAAAATGAATTGCACCAGTTAAAATTGAAATATTTCACAAATTTATCCCACGAGATCAGGACTCCGCTTACTTTAATTCTAACACCTCTTGAGAACCTGCTTTCCGGTTTTAAAAATGATTTCCCTGTTTATAAGCAATTGCTGGGCATAAAAAACAACGCTGACAGGTTGTTACGACTGGTCAATCAGATTATGGATTTCAGGAAACAGGAAATGGGAAAGTTGAAACTTTCTTTTGCTGAAGGAAACATTGTGAAATTCTTAAGAGAAATTTATCTGGCATTTTTTGATGAAATCAAGAGAAAAAGCCTGACATATAATTTTGAATCTGTTGAAGAATCTATTCTTGTGTGGTATGACAGGGATGAGCTGGAAAAAGTATTTTTCAATGTTCTTTCCAACGCAGTAAAGTTTGCAGACAAAGGGGGAAAAATTACCATAAAAACTGCTGTTTTACCGGGAAATACAGAAACGGAATATCCCGGATACATAGAAATAAAAATCAGCAATACAGGAAAAGGAATTCCGGCTGAAAAACAGGCCTTGATTTTTGACCGTTTCTACCAGGTAGACAAACATGGATTGACAGAATATGGAACAGGAATCGGATTGGCTCTTTCAAAGGGAATCATTGAGCTCCATTCAGGGAGGATCAGTGTTGAAAGCAAGATTGGAGAGGACAATACACAAGGATATACCTGCTTCACGATTTTGCTTCCCCTCGGAAAGGATCATATTCCTGATGATCAGATTATTGAAGATTTTAAAAACAGTGAATCCGTTGAAATATACGAACTGTTAAATGAAGAAGAAAGTGAACCTGATAAAAAATCCGGGAATGTCATTGATAAGGAGCTTCCCAACATTTTACTGGTTGAAGATAATGATGAGATCAGGAAGTTGATTTTTGATTCATTAAAGTCGGAATTTAAGATAATTGAAGCAGAAAATGGAAAAATAGGGTGGCAAATAGCCACTGAAAGTATACCCGATCTGATTATCAGTGATGTGATAATGCCCGAAATGGATGGCCTGGAACTATGTGAACGATTAAAGACTGATGACCGGACCAGCCATATTCCGGTAATTCTGCTTACAGCAAGAACATCCATCATCCATAAATTAAGCGGATTAAAAACCGGAGCTGATGATTACCTGACCAAACCATTCAATATCCAGGTTCTGCGTGTAAGAATAAAAAACCTGATCGAATTACGGAAAAAACTAAGGGAAAAATTTGGCAAAAGAAAAAACATGATACCTGAACTTGTGAACCAAGAATCTTCCCGGGATGATATTTTCCTTAAAAATGCAGCAGAAATCATCAATAATAAAATGATGGATCCCGACTTTTCTGTCAATAAACTGGCCGTCGAGGTCGGGATGAGTCAATCTGTACTTTACCGGAAATTAAAAGCATTGACTGATTTAAGTCCGAATGATTTTATTAAAAATATCCGTCTCAATAAAGCGGAAGAACTTTTATTCAAAGATGATCTTACGATATCCGAAGTGGGTTACAGGGTTGGTTTCAATGACCCTAAATATTTTTCAAGATCATTTAAAAAGCAATACGGGGTCACTCCTTCGGATTATTTGCGCGAAAAGAAAAAATAGCACTCCCGGATCAAAAAGAAACATAATTTCGTTTTTTATTTCTCTTATATTCTGCTATTTAAATTATCTATGTCTTTGAGATTTTGACAGTGAAATGTAAAAATCCCATGATTTTATGAATGAATTATCTACCTTTTATGAATGGATTTTCTTCCTCTCGCCCATTTAATCTTACTTGAAAGAATATATAATCTGCCCCCGACTGCTTTGAATTGCCTAATTTTGTTGAAGTGTTCTGATATATAATTAAATAAGAGGAACATTCCCAAAAATACGTTTTCATAAAAAGATGAATTAAACTAAGCTGACTATGCTACTTAAATTTTTAAAAATCAAAGAAGTCATCATTATTACTGGTGTTTTATTTCTTTTTCCTGCATTTGCTTTTGGTCAGATCATCAGTGGTACTGTCATTTCGGGTGAAGGGGAAACTCTTGTGGGTGCTACAGTTCTTGTGAAAGGAACTGAAATAGGTACAATAACAAATTCAGATGGATTTTACCGTATAAATACTGAAGGACAGGGTGATATATTGGTTGCATCTTATATTGGCTATATTTCACAGGAAATAGCCATTAATAACCAAACAGTTATAAATTTTACCCTGGAACTGGATATAAAGAGCCTGGATGAAATAATTGTTGTCGGTTACGGTACCCAGCGGAAGAGTGATATTACCGGTGCAGTAGGTTCTGTATCCAAAGACCGAATTGAAACTGCTGCTGTTACAGATATTGCTCAAATGATCCAGGGTTCTGTGCCAGGATTAACTGTAATGACCACTGCAGCGGGAGCCGATCCGGAAGGTCAGAGTGGCATAATGCTGATACGGGGCAGGAACTCCATTTCCGCAAGCTCTGATCCTTTACTGGTAGTGGACGGGATTCCATACAACGGATCAATCTCAGATATTTCACCTGAAGATGTAGCTTCCATAGAGGTTTTGAAGGATGCATCTTCTGTAGCCATTTACGGTTCGCGTGGATCGAATGGCGTCATCCTGATTACGACCAAAAAGGGAAAGGAGGGTAAAACGCAAGTAAAATACGATGGGTTCTTTTCGGTTCAAAATGTGGTCAATTTCCCACATATCATGGATGGTGAGGAGTATCTGAATTATAAGAATAATTGGACGGATTTTGATGAACCTGACGATGCATTATCCGCACTTACAAATTCTGAGCTGGAGGTATATGAAGATGGCAGCTGGAAGGACTGGACGTGGAGGGAACTTATTACCCAGCAAGGGCAAAGCACCCGCCACAATCTATCCATTTCAGGTGGTACAAAAGATTTCAGATATAATGTAACAACCAGCTATTTAGGCACAAAAGGTATTGTACTTAATGACGAATATAAACGTCTTACAAATCGTGTAAA
>JAFGXK010000100.1 GCA_016936695.1 Bacteroidales bacterium
AAACGGATACGCAAATAATTATCTGATACCCAAGGGATACGCGATTGCAGCCACACCATCGGCCAAGAAGATGCACTCGGAGAATCTTAAACAGAGGGCACACAAGGAGGAGAAAATCAAGGCCAATGCACAGGAGATTGCCGCCAAAATGGCCGGAATTTCGCTGGTGGTTGGTGCCAAGACCAGCACATCGGGAAAAATTTTCGGTTCCGTGAACACCATTCAGATTGCAGAAGCTCTTAAAGAGAAGGGATTTGACATTGACCGCAAAAATATCACCCTGCCGGAAGACCAGATCAAGGAAGTCGGCAAGTACAAGGCTGTAGTCAAGCTTCACAGAGAAGTCAGGATTGATTTAGATTTTGAGATTATTGCCGAGTAATAATTCAGCAGATATTAAAAAAAAGGACATGTTTTTGCATGTCCTTTTTTTGTGCCTGTCAACCGGGGCCCCGTCAGAAGTTGTCGTGAAAATCCTTGCGGCGTTCGTATTTCAGATCGGCCAGAACCGAGGACTTAACCCGGATAGTAAAGTTCCACATTTTCATTGATCCGTTGGGTACCCAGTTAAAACTCATAACCCAGCAATGAAGGTCGCGGGTTATTCCTATTTGTGTCATCGTGATTTCCCTGTGTGAAAAATCATACCCCGTGGTATATGTCAAAGCGGTTTTTCCGGTCAGGTTTACGTTGCCGCTTGCCGATAAGGTCTGAGTAAGATTAGACTTCAGTCCGGGCTTTGAGTAGTGGAAAGTGTAACTCATCCTCATCGACCATGGAACATCGAATATATAGTATCCGTATTCGTCGAACAGCATAGAGCTCGGATCGCCCGGATTGCTCATATTGCGGCTTGCATCTTCAGTCATCATGCCCTGGTTTGCCGGACTGGTTACCGTCCTTTGGGAAGATTGCTGCGATGATCTGTCCTTATCTCCTGTAAGAAGGCGTCCCAGGTCAAAGTCGAGGCTCATTGAAAAATTTGTAAGCCTCATCAGTTTCCTGTTCTGTTCAAATGCAAAAGTGTTTATAGGAGTCCCTCTCTGGCTCAGACCGTAGAGCGAAAAACTGCTGGCGGCCGACACCCCTATATTATTCATCAGGGTTGTCCGCATGCCCATCGAAACCGGTGCCCATCTCATCGAATCGGCAAACACGTTGTAAGAGGTGGATATCCCGAAATTATCTATCAGCTTGACTTTTTTGGGTTTACCGGATGTATCATTCTTTTCGAAAACCTTAGCTTCCAGGATATTGGTGATATTGAAGCTAATATTGCCACTTCGCCTCGACAATGAAGGCGTTCCATAAATATTTCTCTCAAATATCGAATATTCGGTGAAATTTCCAAGGGTGTCCGATTGCACACTCCTGTAAAGATCGCTGCTCAATCCCTTTAAAGAAGGAATATAGCTGAAGCCGACTGAAGGTTTTATAACATGCCGTATTGCCTGCACCCTTGATTCGGGTTTGAAGTTAAATGTTCCGAAAATCTGAGGATTGAATCCTGCACTTATTGAAGGATTTATTGAATGACCGTAGAAAGTACCCCGGATCGTATCGGTGACCACCTGAGGGACTATCTCATTTCTTAGAGGATTGAAATAATCGGGATCCCATCTTTTCTCAAATTTTTGAGTATAGAGAACGCCGCGGTAAGTTAGCTGCGGTGAAATTGAGAAGTTTCTGAAAGGGCGGAACTGAATGCTGACAGGAGCCTCATGCTTGAAGCCATTTCTCATATTGTTCCAGACCTTGTTTGTAAGAAGAAGGCTGTCGTATGTATTAATCTGATTATCAAGAGAAGCAGAATATTGAAACTGAAGTTCCTGGTACCATTTAGACGATCCTGCCGCACCTTTTCGTTTCAGGGGGTAGATTCGTGCCATGTTGAAATTGATTTTAGGCAGGTTCAGGGAGACAGTTTTGTTACTGACATTCTGACTATGGTTCATGCTGGCGGAAAGATTAAAAGGAGTGCCTGTCCATGTTTTTGAATAACTGACGCTCGACTGTCTCTGGGTCGTAACATGCTCCATCACGTCGTAGCTGTTATTTTTGTCGAAACCGCTTGAGCTCATGCTTACGTTGGCTGAAAACCTCGAACCTGGTTTTGCCTTGGCATCCTGGCTGTATGTCCATCCGATTTTGTAGTTCGATGTCTTGCGGTAATCATTCAAACCCTTATGTCCGCTGATGTTGTTGGCATAGCTGAAGCTGAACTGTCCGTTGAACCTGTACTTCTTTGAATAATTCGACTGGGTGGTCAGCATCCATGTGCCATTCGTATAAATACTTCCCCGAAGCGCGAGGTCAAAGTAATCGCTGATGGCAAAATAATATCCGCCGTCAGTTAAATTGTATCCCCTCTCCTGCTCCTGGCCTATCCGGGGGATTAATATACCCGAAGCTGCTTTCTTTGTCTGTATGGGGAAAAAACCGAAAGGGAGCGCCACAGGAAGGGGTATTCCCTCAAGGACAAGGTAACCGGGGCCTGAAATAATTTTTTCACCAGGATAAATCTTTGCCTTGGGAAGGCGTATATAGAAATGGGGATGTTCAGCGTCGCATGTTGAATAGGTGCTTTGAGCAATATTCGAAGTACCGTCGTCGAGCATTTTGGTAACCTGGCTTCTGAGGAGACCATCTTCCTGTTTTGTTACAATTTTATAGGCAATTGCCTTACGGGAGATGAAGTTATAGAACAACGAATCGGATTCTATTTCCTGTGAACCCTGGGTAAAGACAGGCTTGCCGGTTAGTTTGCCCACTGAATCGAGCCTTCCTGTTGCAAAGACCGTGTTGGCAACCATGTCAAACACGATAGAATCGGCAGTTATCTTTATATCGTCGTAATTGACCTCCGCCTGATCGGACATGAAAACCCGCTTATTCTTAAGATCATTTCTTTTTGTACCTGCCGATTTATAAGTAACCGTTTTGTCGATTGCCTCAGGAGAAATTGTTTTTATGTTCCGGGGTAATGTGTCGATTACTATGGTATCGGGGCGAACAATCAGCGAATCACTGGCTGAAATGTCTTCCTGCGAGAATAATGAAACAGAACAGACCATCACAATGAACACTACAAGCAGCCGTTTTTGTTTAAAAAAATACAACTTTAATACTATTTTTGTACAGTTTTTGTGACGTCCTGATGTCAGGCGCAAAACTAATTAAAAAAACATGAACTGAATATGGGTTCAGATTTTAAAAACGTCAAAGAACGTACCAATTATATAAAGGCATCACGATTGATTTCAGTGATTCTGCTGGCAGTCATGTTACCCTTTTTACTTTCACCGGTCTCCGGATCGGAGAGGAAATGGGTTGTGGTGATAGATCCTGGACACGGCGGCAAGGATCCGGGAGCCCTGGGAGCCATTAGCAAGGAAAAGAACATCAACCTTGCGATTGCCCTGAAGGCGGGAAACTATATCGAACAAAACCTTAAGAACGTTGAAGTGCTTTACACCAGGAAGACTGATGTATTCCCGGCTTTGTATGAAAGGGCCGAATTTGCCAACAAGAACAAGGCTGATCTGTTCATTTCCATTCATGCAAATGCAATTTCGAAAAAGACAATTAAAGGAACAGAGACATGGATTATGGGGCTGGCGAAGGATGAACAGAACCTTGAAGTGGCAATGAAAGAGAATGAAGTTATTCTCCTGGAGGACGATTTTTCGACAAAATACGAGGGTTTCGATCCAAAATCACCCGAATCGTACATTATGTTCACTATTATGCAGAACACGTACAGGGAGCAAAGTCTTTATCTGGCAACAAATATTCAGAATCAGTTCAAAAACAGGGCCGGGAGGGTCGACCTTGGTGTCAAGCAGGCAGGATTTCTGGTGCTTTATATGACCTCGATGCCGAGTGTTCTTATCGAAACCGGATTCCTGACCAACCCGGAAGAGGAAAAATACCTTAACTCAAAAGAGGGGCAGGATTACCTTGCATCGGCAATATACAGGGCGGTAAGGGATTATATAAACGAAATCGATAAGAAGACAAATACTTCATCTTCTGCGCAGGAAAAAACTGCCTCAGTCAGATCGACTGCGGTTCCGGAGGGAGTATCACCGGATGATCGACCCAGATTTATGGTTCAGATTGCCACTTCAGCATCAAAAAGACCACTCACACCCGCAAACTTCAATGGATTGCAGGATGTGTTTGAAATTGAGTCGGATAATCAATTCAAGTATGCTGCAGGAAGTTTTGAGAACTATTCTCTTGCTGCCGAATACCGTAAGAAAATTGAGTCATTATACCCCGATGCATTCATCATTGCTGTAAGGAACAATAAAATATTACCTTTACAGGATGCACTTAATTTAAAGTAAAATCTAATCATTAAAATGAAAAAGATCTCGAATGAAGCCAAGATTGGGGTTACTGTAGTATTGACAATTCTGGTTTTCATATGGGTTTTCAGTTTTCTAAAGGGGAAAAACCTTTTCAACAAAACCTCCAGCTATTATGTTGTTTACGATCAGGTTGGAGGACTGGCCGAATCGAGTCCGGTTGAAGTAAACGGCTATAAGGTCGGAGTTGTTCAATCAGTCAAATTCGTGGATCCTGTAAGCGGCCGGCTGCTGGTTACCCTGTCGGTTGATAAGAGTTTCAAGCTTCCTGTCAACACCGTGGCTGAAATCACAACAGCAAGTCTGATTGCAGGAATGAAGATCAGGTTTGTTTACGGCGAAGGGCCAGGCACCTATTCAAGCGGCGACACCATACCCGGAAGACTTGCCACTTCCCTGCTTACAAGGCTCGAGGATGAGCTTCTTCCGCTAAAAGACCAGATATCGGATCTGATTTCGACACTCGATACGGTAATCGGTTCGGTCAATGAAATCATCGATCCCAAATTCAGGGCTGACCTGCGATCAGGAGTATCGAGCCTTAGCAGTACCGCACGGAGCATCGATGAAGCTGAACTTAAAGCCACACTGATGAATATCAATGCATTTACGGCAATGCTTGCAGATAACTCGGAAAAATTCACTTCAACTTTCAGCAGTCTGGAAAACATGGCCGACACACTCGCGGCTGCTGACCTGTACGGTTCAATAAATAATCTCAAATCGAGCCTTGAGAAAGCATCTGCCCTTATCGGTAATCTGAATGAAGGCGAAGGAACAGCCGGAAAACTTATCACAAACGATTCCCTGTACACAAATCTTTCGAACAGTCTGGGAAGCCTTGACATGCTTTTACAGGATATGAAGACACATCCGAAGCGCTATGTTCATTTTTCCCTGTTCGGGAAAAAAAATATCCCGGAAGAATAGCTTTATTCTAAAATTCAGAGTATCTTGAACTTAAAAATAAGCAGTTCAATGATGGCAAAATAGTCCTCATTTTTTTGCTTTTTTGGTAAAATTTTACCACTTTTTATAAGAGTTTGTCTGTCATTGACAATCCGCGAGTTATGCTTGTAAGTCATTGATTTACAATAGAATAAAATGACAATAATAATTTTGTCATATAAGTTGTTGATGGTTAAAACCATATAGTTTTTTTGAAATTAACAAGCAAAAAAAATTTTTTTTTTAACTTTTTTTTTTACAAATATTGCTGTCGGAATCAGCGTAACGGATAACCTACGACAAACACAAAATATTTTCATGAACAAATCACACGCCGATGTATGGAATAATTGTTTGCATATAATTAAGGACATTATTCCCTCCGTCAGTTTTAAGACCTGGTTTGAGCCTATTATTCCTCTGAAACTTGAAAACAATATTTTGACGATTCAGGTACCCAGTCCGTTTTTCTACGAGTACCTCGAAGAGCAATATATAGACATCCTCAGGAAGACTCTCAGGCGTGAGATCGGTGCTGATGCCAAACTCGAATACAATGTAGTGCTGGAGAATGCTAATTATTCCGACGGCAAGCCTTATACAGTAAGGTATCCTTCGAGAAACAAAACGGATCTTCACAACAAGCCGGTTCAGGTTCCATTTAATGTCACACAGCCTTCAATCAAGAATCCCTTTGTTATCCCGGGAATCAAGAAGGTGCATTTTGATCCCAAGCTTAATCCCGATTACAACTTCAGCAACTATGTAGAGGGAGAATGCAACAGGCTGGCCAGGTCGGCAGGAATAGCAGTAGGCAACAACCCCGGAGGTACAGCATTCAATCCTCTTATGATCTATGGTGATTCCGGATTGGGGAAGACTCACCTTGCACAGGCAATAGGGATACTGGTGAAGGAAAAACACCCCGACAAGGTTGTGCTGTACGTCAATGCGAATAAATTCCAGACTCAGTTCGTTGAATCGGTCAGGAACAACAACAAGAATGATTTCCTTCATTTTTACCAGATGATCGACGTCCTTATCCTTGATGATGTTCATGAGTTTGCTGGAAAAGAAAAGACACAGGACACATTCTTTCATATTTTCAATCACATACACCAGTCGGGAAAACAGCTGATACTCACGTGCGACAGGCCTCCGGTGGAGCTTCAGGGCATGGAGCAGAGGCTTCTGTCGAGGTTCAAATGGGGTCTGCAGGCAGATCTTCAGAGGCCCGACTATGAAACCAGGCTCGCCATACTGAAGAAAAAAGCATACAACGACGGCATTGAACTGCCTGATGAGATTTTTGAATATCTGGCCGCCAACATCTCCAACAACATCAGGGAGCTTGAGGCCGTACTAATCTCCTTGTACGCCCAGTCAACCCTTAACCGGAAAGAGATCACTCTCGACCTGGCAAGGCAGATGGTGGAAAAGCTGGTAAGTACATCAAGACGCGAAATAACAATAGAATATATTCAGAAGATCGTTTGCGACTACTACAAGATCCCGATCGAACTCATACAGGGCAAGACAAGAAAGAGGGAAATTGTACAGGCCAGACAGGTTTCCATGTATTTCTCCAAGAACCTTACTAAAGCATCGCTTGCAAGCATCGGTTCACATATTGGAGGTAAGGATCATGCCACTGTGCTTCATGCATGCAAAACCGTCAATAACCTTATCGACACCGATAAGCACTTCAGGAATCAAATCAATGAGATTGAGAAGAAGCTGAAGGTTTAAGAAAAGTATATCGTTGCTGTTTGCTGGTTGCTGGCGCCTCACGCCTCACGCCTTACGCCTTGACGCCTTACCGCCTTCCTTTGAAGTAACGGCTTTCAATATCCTTTACGCACCGGAATCCAACTGTCGAATTGCGATCGTATCCCTGCGACACCATGAGCATTATCTGTGTCCTGTCAAGCGGCTGAGGTCCTCCTTTAACGTACCACCAGCTTGATTCGGGATTATAGAAGCTGCCTCCCCTGATTACCATCATGTAATATGACCCGTTGAAATACATGTCGTTGGTCATTTGCCAGACATTTCCGACCATATCAATAACTCCCCATGGGCTCATCCCCTTGGTAAAAGCATCAACAGGAGTAGGCTTACCGAATGAGTTGTTGCATAATGTACCGTGAAACTCATTTCCCCACGGCCATTTTCTTCCGTCGGTACCCTGAGCTGCAAACTGCCATTCTGCTTCTGTCGGAAGCCGTTTCCCTGCCCATTTTGCATAAGCCTTCATGTCTTCGAGGCTTAGATAAACAACCGGATAATTTTCCTGACCAGGCAGATATATTCCGTAATCCCAGTGCCTTAAATACCTTGCGGTATCAACAGGTCTGTAACCCGAGCTTTGAATGAACTCATAATACTGGGCATTGGTCACAGGGTATTTATCGATCAAAAAGCTGTCGATGCTGACAGTTATGCCGTTAACTTCAGGGTAAGGGATGAAATCCTCGGAAGTGCCAACCTCATAGGAAAACTCAGTTCCTGGTATCAGAATCATATCCGGGGCCACTCCGGTGGCCCGGACGGTAGGCTCCACCCTGCTCACCAGCCATGGTCTTCCGCCCTCGAGATAATGAATGTTTTCGTCGAGGAGATGTTTGCCGTCAAGAAGCTGTACTACTATCTTACCCTGATAGTAGCCAAAGTTATCCTTGAGGCTTACAATAGTGTCGTTTCTCAGCCGGAATTCCTTGAAGGCAGTCTTGTTTGAAGGATTTCCCTTCCACACAAGTACTCTGTTATCGTCTGCCGACCGCAACATAAGTGAATCTCCCCTGAGCTTTGATCCGAGAAGAAGCGGAAATTCAGCAATGCAATCAAGCGAACCCTCCTTACGGGTTCCCGACATTGAAGCCGGCCATCCCTCCGTTTTTGCTGTCAGCCAGGTCATCCCTCGTTCTGTAACAGGAATGATATTCTCATGATTCCAGAGCGACACATAATGCCGGGACAGATTACCGTCTATTCTGAACAGCTTGCCCTCAAAGCCTTCTTTCCGCATATTAAGAACCGTAAACAGAGTTTTCTCCCCTGCCCTCCACCTGTTAACATAAATCCTGTCGGCAAGTGTCCCGATCATTGGTGTCCAGTCAATATCGAGGAATGCATCGTTGTTCTGGCGAAGAATGAATGTTGTCCTGGCCAGATACTCAAGGTCCTTCTGATAATTTTCATCCCTTCCGCCCGGACGGAACAGATTCAGTTCAGTACCATATCCGTTAAAGAAAGAGATGGCAATCTCGCGGTGCAGGACGTCTTCTCCGACATCACAGACCCTGAAGATTGAAAAATCGGGTTTTATCAGTTTATTCAAATTCAGTTCCGGACTCAGGAATATGGCATTATGAACCCTTCCCGAAATTATTCCCGGCATATCCCCGGGAACGGCCATGCCTTCGGAGTACATTACCACTCCTTTCCTGACACTGTCGGCAGCAGACTGGAGCTGACGGCTCGAGCTGCCTTGTGTATCCAGAACCACTCCATCCGCATCGGTTTCGGCAATCAGGGCTGCCATTCCCTTCATGTGATTTTCTGCCCTGGTGCTGGTATCCCAGGGATTATAAGCTATAAACAGTCTGGAATTGTTCTGGCGGGCCAGTCCGCCAAATATCCGGAGCTGTCTTAACCCTCCGGGCAAATCCCTGTACAGGTCCCACTGATTACGCTGGTCGAGTCCAAGACGGGGCCATGTTGGCCACAAACCATACACATCAATATACCCGAAGGAATCCATTCCCTTTCTGAGCACATCGGTAAAAGTGTATAAGCCGGTGGATCTGTCAAAAAACTCCCTGTCCCATGCCATCTGGAGCATAATAAGGTAACTTTCCCTGATCCAGGCCAGGTCGGCCCTCTCATACAATGAATTGTCAAAATCCCTTATATCGTAAAGATAGCGGTCCCTGAACATCAGTTTCAGTCCATTTTGCCACTCACCCCTGAAAATATCGGCATATATTCTGTAGCTGACCTTTGCTTTGGGTGGCAATACCGTCTTGTATCTGCGTTTCAATCCGCCAGATGTTTCCATACGTCTGGCAACAGCACAAACCGAGATTCCGTTATGAACATCAAAAGAGGTATACCCCAGTTCCCATGCGTTGTCAGGAAGAATCACCCGCACCGGCAGATAACCAGGTCGTATCAGCCAGGCCCGGGCAAGATCGTCGGGTCCCATACCGGTAATGTTTACTGAAGCGCTGTCGGAACCGAATGGGACAACGTTGCTAATTGTCACCGTATCTGCCGAGATATTCTCAAATTCCACATCACATTGCCAATAAGTTGAATCAGTACCAGGCTGATTTAGATTAATTCTGACCGAGTTTCCAAACTGCAGGGAGTAGTCATTACCTTCAACAGCAGCCTGAACTTCGGCTGTAGAGTACATTTTTTCATCAAGAAGGAAACTTAAAACAGGTTTTTCCCGTTTAATTGGTAAGCCTGAATTATCTGAAAGGGTAAGGCTGTCGGTTGAAAGACCGGTAAGGTCCGAAAAATGAACCTTTAAAAGAGACTGAGACACGGCCGGACAAGGAATGATTAATGATAATATTATAAATGTCCGTAATATTATTTTAAAGTTAAACATAAACAGTATCGGTAAAGTTTTCTAAAACTGATGCAATTTAAAACATAAGCAAGATTTTTAAAACTGTTTTAAAAAGTATTAAGGAAATAATTCAAAAAATGGCACTCCTGAAAAAAATAGTGAAACTTTTCTTTTTGTTGCTTCTTTCCATCAGCTTATTGGGAGGTTGTGCTTCATCAAAGAAGAATCCGTATTATGAAAAAAGGATAAAGGCATCAAAGGCCAACACCAAGCAGCTTGGAAGGAACCGGTATTATTTTTCCAAGGACTATCAAAAGAAGTTGTCCAAGAGCTATAAACGGAAGGTCAGGTACTAGTTCACTCGTCGCAAACAAAGCTTAGACCGTCGAATGCAAGTGCAATACCGGGAGGCAGTGTTTCAGACACCTCCGCATGAAGACCCATCTGATGGCTGATATGAGTAATGTAGGCCTTTCTGGGGGAAATTTCTCTTATAAAATCAATCGCCTCGCGGAGACAGAAATGTGAAATATGCTTTTCTTTTCTAAGTGCATTAATAACCAAATACTTAACTCCAAACAACTTTTCCTTTGTCTCTTCGGGAATATAATTTGCATCGGTGATGTATGCGAATTCGCCAGTTCTGAAGCCGTAAACCGGAAGCCTGTAGTGGTAGACCCTGAGCGGGGTGAATAGAACCGAATTCACTGAGAAATTATCTTCATGGATTGTATTCAGACGCATTTTAGGTATTCCGGGATACTGGTACTCGGCAAACACATATGAATAGTCTTTCCGTATTGCTTTCTGTACCCGCTCCTCGGCGAATATGTCAATTGCATCATGGCTTTTATAGTTGAATGCCCTCACATCATCCAGTCCTGCTATATGGTCCTTGTGTTCATGAGTTAGAAGAATAGCGTCGAGTTTCCTGACATTTTCACGCAGCATCTGCTGGCGAAAATCAGGTCCGGCATCAATCACAATAGCCGTATTCTCCTTTTCGATCAATATCGAGGTACGGAGTCTTTTGTCGTGGTGGTCGCCAGAACGGCATGTCTCACATTCACATGCTATGACCGGCACACCCTGAGAGGTACCTGTTCCCAGAAAGGTGATTTTCACTTTAAGCTATTTCCCGGCAAACCTAAGGCAAAAATCAATAACTGCCAATAACACTTATTATTTTTTATTTCTTTAAATACTGAGCACGGTTAATAATGTTATTTTTACAGTCACCCCTATTCAATGGCAGCCGGAAAGATATACCTTATACCTGTCACCCTGGGTAATCAGAATTACCATGATGTCATACCGCAGGGAGTCCTGGAGAAAACCAGGTCGCTGAGGCTGTTTGCCGTGGAAAATATCAGGAGTGCGCGGAGATATCTCAGGCTCATTGACAAGGATTTCCCCATTGACGAAACTGAATTTATGGAGCTTAGCGAGCACACATTCAAATCGGAAATCAATCAGTTTCTTGATCCGGTTATCAGGGGAAAGGATATGGGATTAATGAGTGAAGCAGGTTTGCCCGGAATAGCTGACCCTGGAGCTTTGCTGGTTTCTGCTGCACACAGGCATAGGATCAGAGTTGTTCCGCTCGCTGGTCCTTCCTCTATTATCCTGTCATTGATCTCCTCTGGCCTTAACGGTCAAAGCTTCACGTTTAACGGCTATCTCCCGGTAAGACCAGTCGAAAGGGTAGCAGCTCTTAAATCGCTGGAAAAGAAATCGGGAGAGGGAAAGGCGCAAATTTTCATGGAAACACCCTACCGCAACCAGAGGATGCTGGATTCCATACTGTCAGCATGCAGCGATGACACTTTACTATGTATAGCTACCGATATAACTCTGCCGGGAGAAAACATACGCACAATGACCATCTCGGAATGGAAAAAGAATGTGCCCATTATCAACGACCGGCTCACCGTGTTTGTTCTTCAGTAAAGTCTTTCTTTCAGTCGGTATGCTTGACCAGTTTTACCAGATTAATCTGGAAAATAAATGGAGTATATGGCGGAATGTAGTAATTCCCCCCTTCGCCGTATGCAAGCTTGGATGGGACAATGATCAGTGATGTTCCCCCCTCCTTCATGTAGGTGAGAGCTTCATCAAAACCCGGAATAAGTTCGCCCTCGTTGACAGGCTTTATCAGTGTATCGGAAGTATCAAGGTTTGTTTCTACGATAGACCTGTTAAGAAGGTGCATAGCATAAAAAATATAGGCAGTATCATGAGTTTCAGCCTGCAAACCAGTCCCGGGGATAAAATCGAGAAAATACAAACCACTTGTTTTCAGCTCAAAATCAAGTGTGTCGTTATCTGAAAGAAAATCCTGTATCTGGAGTCTCTCATTAAGCTCCGGATCATCAGGACCATCTGAAATGTCGCATGATGGCAGCAGAAATAATGACAACAACACAGCCAGGAATAATGGCTTCTGATAGTAGAAATATTTTTTCATCATAGTTAAGTTAGAATAGATTATTCCCGCAATAATCGTTCCAATTATTCATATCCGATAACAGTTACCCGGTAAACAATGATAGTCCTCGGAGGTATTTTCTTTCCGTCTCCAACAAGGCCGTGAGCCAGAAAAGGAGGCAGGATGAACATGGCTTTCCCGCCAGGTTTCAGCAACCTCAAACCTTCATTCAGTCCGGGTTCAATATCCGATTTCCCCACTGTCACCTGCATTAGGCCTGATTCGTCAGAAGAGTAACAGAAAGTGCCATCTATGAGTTCGCAGCGGTAGGCAATCTGTATCCTGTCATTATCCCTGAGTAAATCGCCTTCTCCCTCTTCTTCAATTACATACCACAGGCCCGCAGGAGACTCCTTCATTGTAAGTCCCTTTCTTTCAATATAACTCTCAATGATTTCCCTGTCCTTTTGCACCAGGAACCTGTTCATTTCAGCCATTTCATTTTTGCCCGGTTTTTGAGGCTGTTCTGCATCAGGGCTGCCGTTCCGGCACGAACAGGGAAGCAAAATCAACAAACATATTATAGTCAGGCTCTGCCGCATAATCACATGGTTCACTTTCAGTCCTTCAAAAGCAAAGCTTCCTGTTCCTTCAGAACTTTGAGAAAATAAGCAATAGTATTGTCGATGGTGTCATAATATTCTCCTCCGGAAGCGTTAAGGTGACCGCCTCCCGAGAAATACCTGGAGGCAAACTCATTGGAAGGAAAATTTCCCTTCGACCTGAAGGAAATCTTCACAAAATTGTCCTTCTCCATGAAGAATACAGAAAAGACTATTCCCTTTATCGACAGGGGGAGGTTCACAAAACCCTCCGTATCTCCCTTAAAGTGTTTAAAATCAGCTAAATCTTTCTTTGTAAGATAGATATATGCCGTCCTGTACTCTTCCAGCAAAGTCATTCGCTGATAAAGCGAAAAGCCCATGAGCTTCATTCTATCGGCCGAGAAATTGTTATAGACCGTATTCAGGACATGTCCCCTGTCGATTCCGGTGTCGAGCAGGTCGGCCACCACCCGCATTGTATTGCCGGTATATGTACCATACTCGAAATTGCCGGTATCGGTAATTATCCCTACGTAAACACTCTCGGAATATGAACGGTCGCGGAAGGGCTCTCCGTTAAGGATAGTAACAATCTCATGTACAAGTTCCGCCGTAGAACATCTTGAAGGATCTGATATCAGGAGGTCCGCAAAATCAACAGGTTCGAGGTGGTGATCGATTATAACCTTTTTCGCCCGCGATGATGTGACGAAGGACTCTGCCTCTCCAAGCCGGTTAGGCTGGTTGAAATCGAGCATAACAATCAAACCGGCATTTTCAATAAGCTGTTTGCATTTCTTTCTTTTCCTGATAAAGACATTTATCTTATCCGAACCATCCATCCATTTCAGAAACTCCTGAAGGTTATTCGGGCACATCATTTCTACCTTCATGCCCTTGCCTGAAAGATACCGGTAAAGCGCAATCTGAGAACCAATTGCATCACCATCCGGATTGATATGGCTTATCAGCAATATATTGTCAGCGGATCCCAACAGTTCCGAAAATTCTTTTGTATATTTGGCCAGTTCTATCACTTTTACTTCTGCTTAATCAAGGGGTTAAAGATAGGAAATTATTTTTCAGGCATAGTTTCAATAAGGATATGGACGGCAAATATACTTTTTCAATTATAAAACCGAATGCGGTTAGGACCGGAAAAACTGGTCCGATACTTTCAATGATCAATGAAGGAGGTTTTGAGATCTCTGCCATCAAGATGGTTCAGATGACCATTCAGCAGGCAGAGGCATTTTACGAAGTTCACAGGGGAAAGCCCTTTTATGATGATCTTGTTGAATTTATGACATCAGGGCCTGTTATTGTGTTGATTCTCAGGCACGACAATGCGGTCAATGAATTCCGCAGACTTCTCGGGGCCACTGATCCTGAAAAAGCTGAACAGGGAACTGTCAGAAAGAATTTTGGTGTTTCGGTAAAAATGAATGCCATACACGGTTCTGACAGCGATGAAAATGCAATCAGGGAATCAAACTTTTTCTTTTCGGAGATTGAAAGATACTGCTAACCGTATGAAAAAAGAGACAACAGGAACTCCTGCCGGAAAGAGGCAGCTGGAAAAGTATTCATCGGCTTTCACCCTTTCAGACATGGAGATCTTCATTTTCCCGGATCTCTTTTATCCGCTCGTACTCGCTAACATAATGTCGCCTTTGATTTGGAAATGGCGTGAAGATCCCTGGTTTGCTGATATCGAAAAAAAGGGATTCAACTACAAAGTAAACAGGATCAAGCAGTTCATAATCCATAATTACGTATTCAACCTTGACCTTGCCACATGGGGACTGACAACAAAGACCAGGGAAATTGACCGGTTCCGCGAATTCTTTGACATAGACCTGCTCCGTCAGTCAAATGCCCTGTTCGGATATGAAGGAGACAAGTACTACTTCGATATTGACATAAGGAAGCACTTCGGACTTGACAGATTCACCACTGATGTGATTCCTTACTGGAAGACTGAGACAGTCGAAGCCATGACGGCATTCAAATACAGGGAAAACTTCACGACGGGAGCAGGAGAGTGTGTTTCATTATCATCACTGTATGCGGCAGCAATGTTTGTTGTTGGCAGAATTCCCCTCGACAAGATATTCCTGATCGCCACACCACTTCATTCACAAGCCTTTATTACCGAAAAAGAGGGGCTGATAACCAACAACAGGAGAATAGTAACCAGGAACATGTGGTTCAACGGCACTTCTCTTACTGAAAAGGCGAGGCGTGCCCTCGAAAATGAGAAAGTCACCGTAGTATCCCATATTTCGGGACATATACATACTGTTTACAGTGAAGCAACAATAGACCCGGAGGCATATCAAATGTTTTCATCGAAGCTAAAGGCCTTCCTCCGGACAAATATAACCGACGTGGTTTTCATCAATTTCCTCAGGTTCAAGCAGAAATACAAAACCCTCTTCCAGTATATGTGCGAGTGCTCCGGGAAAAGGAGATACATCTCGCTTGAAAAGATGTTCGAGTACGAACATACCAGCAGATACAATCTCTCAAAAGAGACAAGAGCCAGTCTTGTTAACGAAATTGAAGGGGATGAATTCCATCTGAGTCCGCTCTCCGGAAAGATAATGCTGAACGACATCGAAGCATTCTTTTGCGACGAAAGGGGTTGCAGTCTGGATGAATTCAGAACGGAATTTGTAAAGTATTCCTGTGGAGTCAGCGAAGCCTTTCTGTACGAGATGTTCGAAGATCTTGAAAAATTCACGGTCACAGAGCCGAGATTACCAGACAGTGAGAAGTTCTATGCCACTGATGAGGTTCCCGTAATATCCCCGCAGAACACAAGGGAGGAAATTATAAAATCAGTGACAGAACTTGCCGTTAAATCCGAAATGGCCCTTCTTACAATGTATGTTTACAGGCAAATGGACATGATCGACTGGATTCCGTTTATTAAAGCCTCAATGGAAAGGAATCCCGTATGCTTTAGTGAACTCGACTCGATGCTGGTTGACGAGGTTTACAGTATTCTGGGAACGATGCCTGATGAATCGATTTACGACAGCAACCGGCTTGCGCTGCCTGATGAAGTGTGGAATTTCAGGCGGGGCGACGGGGTGGAGAAGGCTCTGATGCTTGCCGACTTCATAGTGATGAAATATCCCGGGTCGCCTGTTCAGATTGAGATATCGGATTCAAGGGTTGTTTTAAGGTACAGAAACGAAGAATATCCTTTCCAGTCATCAAAGGGATTCAGAAAGCTGATTGTAATATCAGGAAATGCCTACAGTGTAAAGGACCTATCTTAAAACGATTTCCCGGATCACCTCCTTGCCTGATCTCTCGTTCAACTTCTCCCTGAGAGCTTCCCTGAGCATCATAAGTTCATTTCTTGCAACCGATGATGTGAGGTGGACATACAGAACGTGATCCCGTATATACACTTTTGAGGTCCTTGAAGCTATTGCTTTCCCGACCATCTCCTCCCACGAGTTTATAAGATTGACTTCAAGGAGCTTGCCTTCAAGGTTCATTTCCCTGATGTAATCCTTCATAGCTTCGGCAAGCGATATGGTCCTGCTTCTTCTCATTGTTCCTGTCTGCCATTTCCGATTACCCCGTCAATGCCATCCTCATTTATTCTGAAAAGCCGGTAATCGGTTTTAATGCTTTCAAGAATATCATGAAGACGATCCTGGTGAGTATCGGTTATGAATATCTGACCAAATCTGTGATTACCCACGAGCCGTATTATCTGGGCCACCCGGCCTGCATCGAACTTGTCAAAAACGTCATCGAGAAGCAGGATAGGCGGGAATCCGGCTTTTCTCTTTATGTATTCAAACTTGGCAAGCTTCAGGGAAACAAGAAAGGATTTCTGCTGACCCTGCGAACCAAGCGATTTAACAGGATAGTCATCCATTTCAAACACAAGGTCGTCCTTGTGGATGCCGACCGTAGTATACTCCAGCGCCCTGTCTTTATTAACCGAAGCAGAAAGCATCTCCTGAAAATCACCTTCACCCAGGTGCGACCTGTAAAGCAGACCAACAGCTTCCTTGCTGTTTGATACCATGGTATAGTATTCATAGAAAACCGGGACAATCTCATTAACGAGGAGGCTCCTTTCAGCATGAACCAGGCTCCCATACCTGACCAGCTGGGCATCCCAGATTGAAAGCATATCGGGATCAAACTGCCCGGAATCTGCAAAATCCCTGAGGAGTTTGTTCCTCTGCTGCAGAGCCTTGTTATAATTCAGAACGGCTTCGAGGTATTCAGTATTATACTGGCTTATGATCTTGTTCATAAACTTCCGTCGTTCCTCGCTCCCTTCTATTATAAGGGAGCTGTCGGCCGGGGAAATCATCACAACGGGATACCTTCCGACATGATCCGAAAGCCGCGCGTATTCCTTCCCGTTCCTCTTAAGCGTCTTCTGCTTCTGCCTGTGGAATGAGCAGAAAATATTATCCTCCTCTCCGTTCTTTTCAAATATCCCCTGGATGATGAAGAATTCCTCATTGTGTTTAATGCTGGCGCTGTCGATGTTATTGAAAAAACTCTTTGTAAGCGACAGATAATGAATTGCATCAAGGATATTGGTCTTCCCGACACCATTATTGCCCACAATACAGTTGATCCTTGGGGAGAATTCAATGTCGGCCTGGCCGTAATTTTTGAAGTTGGTTAGCAGGAGTTTTTTAAGGTACATTTTCAGGCTCGGGATTCAGGTTAGGTATAAAATACAAATTTACAAAAAAGTCCCTTTCATTGAAATTAATTGTCAAACAATTGATATTCTATAGATTAAGTCTCAAATGCATACTCCTGTTTTTTTTATACAATTATTTCAAAATTACTTTAAAAGAACTACTTTTGCGGAGTTATTTTTTTAAGTGATTTAAGCATAAACTGTTATGGCAAAAAGTAAGAAAGATGACAATCCTCAGGGGATTAAGAACGTAGAAGAGACACTGACCAAAACAGAACAATTTCTTGAAGAGAATTACAAGCCCTTACTTATCGGCCTTGGCGTTCTGGTTGTTTTAGTGGGCCTTTTCTGGCTTGGGAGGATGTACGTTACAAAACAGAATGATGAGGCTCAGGCTCAGATGTACCAGGCTCAGCGTTACCTTGAACTAGATTCCATCAATCTTGCCCTTAACGGTGACGGTAACTATCTTGGTTTTATTGATATTGCAAAGGAATACAAGTTCACCCGTGCGGGTAATCTTGCACGCTATGGAGCAGGTATTTGCAACCTTCATCTCGGCAATTACGAGGAAGCCGTTGACTACCTCAACAAATATTCAAAGAAAGACAAGGTTCTGGGATCGATTGCCATCGGTGCCACCGGTGATGCGTTGGTTGAACTCGGGCAGACTGAAAAAGGTATTTCGAAATATTTAGAGGCTGCTGAATTTGCAGATAACTCATTTAATACCCCGCTTTACCTCATGAAGGCCGGTGAACTTTATGAATCGACCGGTAATTATCAGGAAGCGCTGAAAGTGTATGAAAGAATCAAGGATGAGTATCCGACAAGCACTGAAGGCTCCTCGATCGACAAATACATTGCACGAGTAAAAGTACTTTCAAAATAATGAGCACTGCTGATCTTTCTGACTACGATCAGGGTTCTGTTCCTGATGCCGGCAAGCTGAGATTTGGGATAGTAGTCGCCGACTGGAACCACGATGTCACATCATCCCTTCTCAATGGCGCCATGCTTACTCTGAAAAAACATGGAGCAACAAACAACAATATAGTTGTCAAACACGTCCCGGGCAGTTTTGAACTTACGCTAGGCGCACAGTTCCTTGCCGAGTATGACGACCTTGACGCAATTATTTGCCTGGGATGTGTAATCCAGGGCGAAACACCGCATTTCAGTTATATCTGCCAGGGCGTGACCTATGGAATCACAAAGCTTAATCTCGACTACAACATCCCCTTCATATTCGGAGTTTTGACCACTCTCAATCATGAACAGGCCCTTGAGAGAGCAGGTGGAACGCTTGGCAACAAGGGCGATGAAGCTGCAGTAACGGCTATCAAAATGGCTGTACTCCAGAGGGAAATGGAATAATCCCAGATCTGTTATTCGTGCATTAGTGGCAAAAAAACAGCAGCCACGAATGCACTAATGTTATTCTGTTTCAACAGCTGATAATATTTTCTTCTTTTTTTATCTCCTGCACAATCCGCGGTAAGGACAGTAATTGCATTTGGAAAGGGTTTTCGTCATCCTGAAAGGCTCCCCGGAACTGAATATTGAAGCAACCACTCCGGAGATCCCTGCCATGTATTCTTGTCTTACAGTCCGGTAATCCTCAAGAATCCATTCACTGTTTTTGTCCTCCTTTATTTTCAGAGCGTCTTCAGCCTTTGCCTGTATCAATTCTTTCACCCTGTAGACAGATGGCCTTACTGCTTCAGACGGGTTATTCGACAGCCAGGCTTCACAATAAAGCAATGTCTGAAGCCATCCGTCAAACTCCTTCTTCCTGTCATCGTCGAACAGATCATCCAGTGAAGAAATCTTCGGAGCAACCTCTCCGGTCTTGTAATCCACTATCCTCAGCCTTCCCCCCACCCTGTCGATCCGGTCAATACTGCCTCCTGTTCGTATTCTAAGCTCCGTACCTTCACTTTCAAGCTGCAAGTGAAAACGGTACTCCTTTTCTGTGCCGACCATCGCAAACGGGGCGATAATCCTGTCAGCAGCAAGAATCCTTCTCAGGTAGTTAAGGAGTATATCCTTGATGATAATATCATTACCGCTCTCCGGACGCCTCAGGTCCTGACTATAGATCGTGTCAACAGTCTGATCGATAAGACCAGAAAGAAATGCCGTGTTTCCTGAAAGGGAATCAATATAATCCGCAGTGATGTCCTTTCCTGGTGGAACTGTATATATTTCCTTCATTATCATGTGAAGCACCTGTCCAAAGACAGCATGATCGATCTCAGGGGATATCTGACCGGGTTCCTTAAGTCCGCTGACGTATCTGTAGTAAAACCTCATCCTGCAGTTCAGCCAGGTGTTAAGGGCCGTAGGGGAAAGCATCGACCTTGCCTGGTCGCCGGAGTAAAGTCTCATTAGTTTCTCCCGGTGCAAGCCCGTCTTTGCAATCTCAGAATTTTCAGGTGAGCTTGTTCTTATGTCAAAGTTAAGGGTAACCGTTTCAGGGCTGATCAGGCGTGCATATTTCATCTGGGTAAGAAAGCGGCTCATTTCACCGGTTCGCATACCGGACGAATCGGAGTTGTAAACGAAAGTGACATTTTCGGCACGGTGAAGGAGTCTGAAAAAATGGTAAGCATAAAGCGATTCCTGGTGGTTTATTACGGGGAGCCCGAATGCGTCTCTAATGCTATAGGGAATGAATGATGATCCGGTACTAACGGATGGCAGTGTTCCCTCGTTTACTGAAAGCATTATTATGTTCCTGAAATCAAGCGCCCTGGTCTCGAGAAATCCCATTATCTGGATTCCCGACAACGGTTCTCCGGTAAAAGGAACTGACTGGTTCCTCAGGATCTTGTCAAGAATCCTTATATAGGTATCATTCCTGAACACTACATCCTTAGAATCTGCAACCGGTTCAAGACGCCTGATAGTCTTCAGTACGGAATGAAGGAATTCGTTCCTGAGTTT
>JAFGXK010000101.1 GCA_016936695.1 Bacteroidales bacterium
GATACCTTCAAGGACATCGGCCATTGAGAAAAGATTTTTCTCAGAACCGATCTTAGCATAGAACACGAGATGCAGCATTATGTCGCCCAGTTCTTTTTTGATCCCTTCATCATCGCCTGAAATAACTGCATCTGCAAGCTCATAGGTCTCTTCAATGGTAAGCTTTCGGAGGCTTTCGTTTGTCTGCTTCATGTCCCACGGACATTTCTGCCTTAATTCATCAATAATTTCCAGGAGTCTTGAGAACTCCGCACAGCTTCTTTCCTTGTCAGTCATTGTAAAGTGGTTAGAACAAACGGTTTACAGGTGTGGTAAGGCCGGGGGTATCAATCCTTACGGAGGAACCAATCTCAATGCTCAGCAATTCTGATACATTGGCACCATTAATTGAAATTTCAAGGAGATCAAGAGAATTGAACCGTGCAGCCAGGTCACCTACGGATACATCGCTGTATGAATGTGAGATTGTGTCAGTAAAGTTCAGGTTGCTCACTATATATATAATGAAATCCTTGTTTTCGAATACCCTGTAAAATATCTCCCGGGTTATGTTTGATATTGCGTTTCCGTAAGAATCAATAAATATCACGCTTCCTATAATAACGCCGGCATCGATTGTAGCTCTTAATGGCAGGGTTTCATTGAGCCTCGTCAACGGAGAGCCCAGTTCTGAAGGTAAGTTTCCTGAGACGAGACTTGCTGCTGTCCGTGCGAAAATTTCAAGTTCATCGGTCTCTTCACCCGGGTCAATGCGGATTATTTCATCCGGTTCAGCATTGAGGATAAGGTTGAAAATCCCGTTGTCGGTTCCAATGAAAAAATGTCCCCTCGATTTCACTATCAGATGTGCCGTTCCCTTTTGAGATTCCGAAAGGATACATATAATGTGGACTGAACCCGCCGGATAATTCATGAAAGTGTTACGGATAATGAATGAGCCGTGCGAAATGTTGAAGGGAGATATATTCGAAGCGTTTTCAATGATTGGAGTACCCGGGCACAATGTGCAGAGCTTTCCCCTGATTATACCGTTGTAAATATCATCGGACCTCCATTCAGTTGTAAGGGTGATTACCGCCATAGGGAAAAAACTTAGGACAAAGATAATCTTCTAAAGAAAAATTACGCTTACTTTGCAAAGTTCAAACGATCTTTTTTATAGATTACCAGGGGCTTCAGTGTTTCCTGTAAATGAATTGAAGAATATTTGAATTTTCGATGACAGAGCTAGTTATATTCCTTGAAGATATAGATCCTGTAGTTTTTTATGGTACAAATAATTTTCTGCTTGACAGGATCCGTGGATTCTTTCCCAAGATCAAGATAATTGCAAGGGGGAATGAATTAAAGTGCATGGGGGAAGAAGGGGAGATTGCCATTTTTGCCGAGCGCTTCAATGAGATTCTGGAATATTACCGTAAGTACAACCGTCTTGATGAGGATGATATTGAAAAATATTTTTTTGATGCCGGACATATGAAGTCCGCCTCAGAGGGTCAGTTTGAAGAGGTTATTGTCTTCGGCACCAGCGGAAAGCCAATAAGGGCCAGAACCGTCAATCAGGTCAGTCTGGTTAATTTCTACAAGGTCAACGATCTTATCATTGCGGAGGGGCCGGCGGGCACCGGCAAGACTTATACGTCCATTGCTCTGGCGGTGAAAGCACTAAAGGAGAGGGAGGTTAAGAAGATTGTGCTGGCACGGCCGGCAGTAGAAGCAGGAGAGAGGCTGGGTTTTTTGCCTGGAGACATGAAGGAAAAACTTGATCCCTATCTTCAGCCCCTATATGATGCCCTCCATGACATGATACCGTTCAAGAAGCTTGAGACTCTGATGGAGGACGGGACCATTCAGATTGCTCCTCTTGCATTTATGAGGGGGAGAACGCTTGAGAACGCTTTCGTCATTCTTGATGAAGCCCAGAATGCAACTGTTAGCCAGTTGAAGATGTTTCTCACAAGGATGGGGGTAAGTTCAAAATTCATCATGACAGGCGACACTACCCAGATCGATCTTCCCAAACGGTCGGAGTCAGGACTGCTTCAGGCCATGAGAATACTTTCCGGCATTGAGGGCGTCTCAATTATAAGATTTGACGAACGGGATATTGTCAGGCATAAGCTTGTAAGGCATATTGTCAGGGCTTATGAAAAGGAAGAAAATGAAAGCCGGACAAATGGCAATTAATATTAGTGAAAAGATAAGTGCAAGTATAACCAGATAAGTTGTATGGAAAAGACATTGATGCAATCGGACTTCCGGTTTCCGGGACAGAAGGGAGTATATCACGGTAAGGTCCGTGATGTGTATAATATTGATGAGAAGTACCTGCTAATGGTAGTTACCGACAGGATATCGGCATTTGATGTTGTTCTTCCGAAGGGTATTCCCTACAAGGGACAGGTGCTTAACCAAATTGCAGACAAGTTTCTGGATGCCACAAGCGACATTGTTCCCAACTGGAAGATTGCTTCTCCTGATCCGGCCGTAACAATCGGGCACATCTGCAAACCCTATCCTGTCGAAATGATAGTCAGGGCTTACCTTACAGGTAACCTTTGGAGGTCATACAAGGATGGACTCAGGGAGATAAACGGAGTGAAGCTGCCGGAAGGGATGAAAGAGCATCAGAAGTTTCCGGAGCCGATCATTACACCAACGACCAAAGCCGAACAGGGTTTACACGATGAAGACATTTCCTCGAAGGAAATCGTTGAACAGGGACTTGTTCCGGCGGACGAATACAGGCTCATAGAGGGTTATGCGACAGAAATATTTAAAAGAGGTTCTGAAATCGCAGCCCGGCATGGTCTGATTCTTGTAGATACCAAATATGAATTTGGAAACAAGGATGGTGTCATTATGCTTATTGATGAAATAAACACACCCGATTCGTCCCGTTACTTTTATGCCGAGGGTTATCAGGAGCGCTTTGACAATGGACTTCAGCAAAAACAGCTGTCGAAGGAATTCGTCAGGGAGTGGCTGATGGAAAATGGCTTTCAGGGTAAAAAGGGCCAGAAGGTGCCCGATATGCCGGATGAATTTGTCAGCCGGATTTCTGAAAGGTATATTGAGCTTTATGAAAAAATTACAGGGGAAATGTTTGTAAAACATGATATTTCAGATATCAGGACCAGAATCGAAGACAATTGCCTGAAATTTCTGAAAACACTTTAAGCATTATTATGGATATTTTGACGAAGTATAAATCTCTGGTGGTTTTTCTCGCATTGCTGCTGTTCTTTGCGGCATCAGCCAATGCACAGGTCAGGATTGACAGATCGGGCGACAAGGTCGTAATCTCAGGTGTAACCTATTATATCCATACTGTAAAAAAAGGGGAAACCTTGTATTCTGTTTCAAAGGCATACGGATTGAATACACAGGACCTTATCAGGGTGAATCCAACCGCTGCTGAAGGTCTCAGGGAGGGGCAGAGCCTCAGGATTCCTGAGAGGCTTGTCGACACGGTGCCAGCAGCAACTGCTCCTGAGGTTGTTCAGAGGCCCAGAAATGAGAATCTTTACATCTATCACAAGCTTCAGGCTGGTGAGACTATTTATCGTTTATCAAATCAGTACAAGGTAACTGAAGATGACATTTTAAGAAGCAATCCGGACATTGATATAAGCAAACTGCCTCTGGGATATGAAATAGCCATTCCCAGGCAAAAGCCTCTTAACGAAAAGGAAGTAGAAGGGTATCAGAAAACGCAGCCCGTAACACAGAGAACTGAAACCGGGCAGGAGAAAGAAAAACAACCGACTGTCAGGACTGTAGTTACACCCCAGAAGAAGAGACCTTTTTATCATAAAGTGATCAGGGGAGAGACTTTGTCGTCGATAGCCCGGAGATATGGAGTAACCTTAAGGAATCTCAGAAAGGAGAACCGTGATATAAGATTTCCGCAGGTGGGGGATTCTCTGAGGATCCCCGGAATGACGGTAGCAGTACCTGTAGTCGAAGTGGAAGAGATCGTGGCTGACACATTAACTGTGCCGGAAGAATTACCCGACACAATTGCAAGGCCTTCTGAACTAACGCCGGTGACCGGTCTGACCGGCTCATATGATGTGGCTGTAATGCTTCCATTTCACCTCTGGGAAAACTCAAGGAGGTTTGAGATCGATTCGTCGAGAGTTGTTGCAGGCAAAAGAGTTTACAATGAGATAAACCGGCCTGATGACTGGATCTATCCCCGAAGTCTGGGTTTCGTGGAAATGTATGAGGGGATCCTGCTGGCGGCCGACACATTGAGATCGCTAGGGCTGAATATCAATATTCACGCTTTTGATGTGAAAATCGATACAATGGAGGCAGTAAGTCTTATCAGATCAGGCAGGCTGGACAACATGGATCTGATTATAGGTCCGGTTTATTCGGAGAATCTTGCTGTTATTGCTTCATATGCCGGGAACCTGGGAATTCCGGTGGTTTCTCCCGTACAGCTGGAAAAAAATTCCGTTCTTGAGAACAGTCCCTTCTTGTTTCTGTCAGGTTCATCCCTTGATGTGATCCAAAATAATCTGGCCAGGAAGATGCAGGATTACGCAGGCTGTAATTTTGTTATAATTCATTCAAGTGCAGAAGAGGAGATGCAAGGGGCGGAAAGACTGAAAAACCTTATTACAGATCAGCTTGGTCAAACCATGCTGCCGGAGGAGATAAGAATAAGAGACATGATCTTTTTCAGCCGGTCGGTCTATGGAAATGATTCGATAAACAGACTTGCCTATTCACTGTCGGACACAACCGGTAATGTAATAATTATTGCATCAGAAGATGCGCCCGTAATGAGCGAGACAATAACAAATATTCACGCCCTGTCGAGGAAATATAAGCTGGATGTTTTCGGATATCCGGGTATGAGATATCTCGATAATCTCGATCACAGGATATGCTTCGATCTTGGCCTCCTTATTTACAGCCCCTACTGGATCGATTTCAGTCAGCCGGATGTAAAACGGTTCAATTCGGAATTCCGTGAGAAGTTTCTTACGGAGCCTCCGGAGATCAGTTATGCATGGCAGGGTTATGATATTCTTTACTTTTTCCTTTCCGGTATGGCAATACACGGCAGGGAATTATTCATCTCTCATCCGCAGATTCATAATCCGGATCTGCTTCATACTGAATTCGATTTCAGAAGAAGTAAGCCCTGCGATGGATTTGAAAATCAAAAGTCATATCTTGTAAGATATTCGAATAACTACGAGCTGGAGCTTGTTCAGGATGATAATCAGTATATTATCAACGTTGAATAATTGTGATTCACGTAAACTGGTTCGAATGGACCCCCTAATGTTAATAAAAATTAACAAAGGCGGAATATTGTTGTCCTTTTAATTGTCTAAAAGACGTATGATCAAAGAATCGTACAGGCAAAAGAGCGATGGGGAGCTGGTAAAATCTTCACTTGATGGCGACAAACAAGCTTTCGGAGAGATAGTTACCAGATACCAGGGAATGGTTGCGCGAACGGTAAAGGGCATGCTTGGCGATTCGGTGTTCTCTGAAGACATAGGGCAGGATGTTTTTATAAAGCTGTTCTATTCACTTCCGGATTTCAGGGGAGAGGCAAAGCTTTCAACCTATATACAGAAAATAGCTGTAAATCTAACCCTGAATGAGATAAAGAGACGAAAAAGGTTCTTTTCCACGTTCTCTCAGAGAGGGAACAATGAAATGTACGAATTTGAGGTTGCCGACCATGATACGGAAGAAAAAAAGGATGCGCAGGAACTGGTTGGCAAGGCTCTTATGAATCTGGATCCAAAATGCAGGGTAATTGTAGCTATGAGGATGCTGCAGGGTTACTCTACAAAAGAGACCGCCGAAATTCTGGACCTGCCTCTCGGAACAGTCCTTTCAAGGTTGTCGAGGGCACAGGAACAGATGAAGAATATTATGGAGAAATTGTAAGTGAAATGAAAATATCTGAGTTAAAGTTATTGATTATCAGATCGCTCGACAGAGACAGCGATCCTGCAGAGGCTTCCCGGAAGCTTGAGGAAGCCGGGGTAAGCTACAAGTTCAGTGAAGGATTTCAGGACAAAATTCTTGAAAGACTTGCTGCATCAGGCAACACCGTGATAAGGGAAATTGAGTCGGTAAGGAACCTGAATAATGTTTTCTACCGAATAGCTCTTACTGGAGTTGCTGCAATCGTGATTTTGCTGATCTCTATCTTCATGGTACAGGGATCCCTTTCCGTTGACTCCTTCCTTGGGCTCGGTACCGGATATGATGAAAGTCTTTTGTATCTTCTTACGGGAAATTAAGAGATCATGAGAAAAAGACAAATATTATTTGCTATTATAATTCTGCTGATAGGCTTTGTTATAGGTATGCTGACATCTGCCCAGCTCAGGCTGAACAGGCTTAAGCCTGTGCGTATGTATTTCTCCGAGGAGCGTTTCCGCGAGGGTTTCTACAGAACCATACAGCCAGACGAGGCACAGAAGGCTAAGATTGACCTCATTCTTGATAAATACGCCAGGATAAACAGTGAAACCCAGAACAATTTCAGAAAAGAGCTTGATTCCAATATAAAGGCTATGAGGAAGGAACTCGATTCAAATCTTACAAAGGAACAGCTTGCCCGTTTAAAGGAGATGGATGAGAAGCGGCAGGAAATGATGAAGCAGGAAAGGATAAGAAGGGAAAGCGATACAACGAGGTTCCGCGACGACAGAAGATATTCAGGCAGGGGACAGGAACAAGGCGATCAGCCGTCCTCTCCGTATCCCCACAAGCGTGATAGTGCTGATTACCCGACAGAAAATAACAGATAGTCCAGAAGTATTGGAAGATCATCCTGGTTTACTCCAAGTGAAAGGAGCAGAGCCTGGTCATCCTCAAATATTGTCATGAATTCTTCCTTGGAAATCTGGCCGCTGTTAATGCCAAGTCTGTAGAAATCAACAGCTTCTTTCTTCTTTCCCTGACATAATGAAAGGTGCCCCTTGTTAATGTAATCGTGAGCATTTAGCTTGCCGGTCGACAGACGTTCATAGTATTTTTCTGAATCGGCAAAGCGGCCAAGGGCGAAGTAGCAGAAGGCAATAGGTCTTAGGATCTTAAGGTTTCCTGGGTCGTTGTATTCAACCCTGAAATAATATTTGAGTGCGTTTTCATAATCCTGCAGATCGAGATAACAGTGCCCTGTCATTATTGCGGTATGCATGTCATCCGGATCCATGACGCCTGCCTGGAGATAGTGGTCGAGAGCTTCCTCCGTTCTTCCGAGACGTCTCAGGCATAACCCTGTCTTCTTGAGCGTCCATGCCTTTCTTTCTATAAGTTCGGCTCTCTGATAGAATTTAAGTGCTTTCCCGAAGTCCTCTTCCTGCTGATAACAGAAACCTATCTTCTCATAAAGTTGTGAATCGTCAGGGTCCGATATTGCAAGCCTGAGGAATATATCGAGTGCATCTGAAAAATAATTCTTGCTGAAGAAATACTCGGCAAGGCCTGCTTCTGCTTCGCGGGAAGAACATGCTATCCTGAAAAATTCCGAGTTGTAGATATCGAGTTTCCCGGAAAAGAGATCCTCGAATTCCTTTCTGTAGGGGGATAGTTTGAAAAACCTGTATATGTCCTGAAGGTACTGGGTCACATTTGTCCGGAATACTTTATAAGGATCGGTACCGGCATCTTCCCCTCCGAGTTCCCTCAGTCCGTCGAGTTCCATTCGGAATACCTTGAGCATCATTGTTTTCTGTGATGACGGGAGATATTTCAGGTTAAGAAGTAGTGAGTACTTGTCAGAATTGCAGATGAAAGGAGTCTTGTCGAGGGCTTCTGCAAGCTCGTTTGTACCGGGTCCCAGTATCTCGTCGTGGTAAATCTCATTTATAATATCGTGATCAGGATAGAAAGGGACAAACCAGTTGTGGAAATCCTTGAAGAAGTCGAAATGCTTGAGGTTTGCAAATGCCGACATATATACATCAGCGCCCTCCATCTGCAGGGTGGTAAGCTCTTCCATCGTTTTGAAGATCTCTTCGGAGTCGCTGAACATCTCGGACCAGTCGGGGTTCTTTTCCCCGTATTTGTCTTTGGGAAGTATGTCATCCAGGTCAAGCTTTTCCTCAATCCTGGGTTTGAGTAAGGCCACCTTAGGAAGGATTTCATCGTGAAGCTTTCTGCTGAGATTTTCTGTCTCCCTCGACCTGATCGTCTGCAGGACAATAATTCTGCAATGTTCGCTGAAGCTTCGGTTTTCACTGAGGCTCCTTATCTTGTCAATAATCTCGGGATAAAGGAGGATTCGTGAATTGTAGTAATGAAGATTAAGAATAAGTCCGGCAAGGGCTCTTTCCGTAACCTGGACTGATCCGGTTTCGTAAAACCGGATCAGGTTAAGAAGTTTGTTTGTCTGAAAAGTTCTTAATGAACTGAGAGTTATGGCACTGATGAAAATGCTGGTTTCATGCCACCTGAATTTCCCCGAACTCATAATAATATTGATCAGACTCTCTTCTGCTTCTCCATAATAATCGGTCAGCCACAGATGGTTGAAAATTTTCCTGATAAGCTCCCTGTGCTTGATGGCCAGTTCCGATTCAGGATCAGGATTTATTTCATTGCTGAGTTTGAGCCACTCATCAAGTTCCGATTTGAACATCAGGTCGTCAACGGTTTCAACGAGGGTTTTTCCTGAAAGCTTCTGCTCTTTCATAGTTTGCTGCATTACCCAGTAGGTGTGCCAGCCGGAATAATGTGACAATATGTCCTGTCTGAGGCGGTCGGCGAGACTAAGAATTGACTGGATAAGCTTCAGGTGTACTCTGTTGCGCTCCGGATCATTAATTCCCTCGATTGTATATGTGAGCATGTTTCTGTATGTCATGACGATGTTGTTGTATTCGTCACGAAGATCGCCAAGAGATGACACAAGTATCATATCCTGCAGAATGTCAAGACTTTGTTTGACTTTCTTTTCGGACACAAGCTTACATATCTGCTTATGCTGCATTATGACTTTTGTAGTATTCACAACCTGAGGATTTTATCAAATTATTTCTGCAGATCTAACAGACCCGGCAGTATGATTACTGCAACAATCAGACCGTTACCTGAATTGCCCAGAAATGTGAATGAAAGTTCAGGATCCATGACAAAATTTCGGTTTTTGTCTTCAGCTTTAATCAGAAGTTGAAGCCGATGCTGATGAATCCCTTCAACTCACTGAAATAGCGTTCTGTGCTGCTGAAGCCATGCATTATACCAATTCTTGAGGGCCCGATTACCGACATATATCCCAGTCCCACTCCGTAACCGCCAAGGACAGTATAATCTTCCTCGCTGGAGGGTTCTCTAGCCAGGGCAAAGGATGTCAGAAGGCCTACGTGGATATCCCTGTGGATTTCCCAGTCGGTATCGAACCTCATGCCAGCGAACTGGCTGACCTGAATCTCACCGGGATGAAATCCTGTAAGTGGAATTGACCTTGAAACCGGGCTCTCAAATCCCCCTGCAAAGTAATAGTTATGAGGAGATATTGCTGAATCAGCCGTATAGGTAAGCATTACATCAGCCCCGATTGTGAATGTCACCTTTCTTCCTGATGAAGCATACTGTCTGATACTTCCGCAAGCCGAAAATAATCTTTTAAACCTGAAATCGCCGGGTTGATCGGCAGTGAATACATTCCTGAAATTATCCTTTATTGTTTTACCGTTAAGCAGTCTTGATACATTCAACGACAGCTGGAAGACTGTTCCGCTGTTGGGAAAATGCTTTGTGTCGAGAGTGTTGAGCTGATTCTGGAATCCTGTATTTACCGAATTGAAAGTGATCCTTTTCACCGACTCGTCGGTGATGAAGTCGGGGTAAAAGCTGGCATTTTCGAGATTTACAGAGAGGCTCATGAAATGGTTCAGTCCCGATCTTTTATTAAGACTGATTCCTCCGATATTTGTTCTCATGGTGAATTCTCCGGTTTCACCCTGAAGTTCCATAACAGGGATCATCGTATTGTAGGTATTAAATGAAGCAGAAAGTCCGAAACTCTGGTTTCTGTCGATGAACTGTGTTGAGCTGATCCTGAAGCGGTAATACTGGCCGATAAAAGCATCAATATCGAGCATCGACCTTTGAAAAAGAAGGTTTTTCACCGACATATTCAGCAGGATTCCCGACATCAGGTTGTTGTCGTAATGAATTGATCCATAAAGCATTGCCTGGGGTTTTTCCTGACATTCGATAACGAGTTTCAACGAGTCATTACCCGGAACCACGCGGTACTTAACTTTATCGAACCATGATCGTCCATAGAGCAGGTCGATCTTTTCGCTGAGCATCTCACTTGTTACCTTCTGACCTGGCATAATGTCGAGAACTCCCAGTATCTGGTCATCGGGTATCAGTTCATTTCCGGTCACTTCAATCATGTCGAATTCAAAGGCTTTTTTATTGAGGATGGACACAAAAGGCTTTTGTGGTCCCAGTCTGTCAAGAGAATCGGCAAGCTGCCTGAATTTTTCCCTGAAAGGCAGGGCTGCGATGTATCCTCTGTTAATTATTGAATCGGAATTTGTAAATACAGTGGACGAAAAATCTTTGACATCCGGTTCGATAAGAATGTCGATGAGTTTCTTCTGCCGGGCATAGTCATTTATCGAATTGAAGAAGCCGAGTTGTTTAAGGACACCTGTCACCGACTGAAGTTCCTCTTCGGTGTAGCGGTGAAAGCCTGTATATGAGCCAATTACAATATCGGCTCCCATCTCCCTAAGTTCCGAGACGGCAATGTTTCTAACAAATCCCCCGTCGATAAGTATTGCCGTGTCGATTTTAATGGGGGTGAATACGGAGGGTACAGCCATACTGGCTCTGATGGCATCGGCAAGATAACCGGTTTTGAGCACCACTTTCCCGGTTGATACCAGATCGGTGCCTATACAGAGAAAGGGCACAGGCAGTTTTGAGAAGTCATTTATGTCGGCAGCCGACCAGGTAAAATGACTTAAAGCCTTTTCTATCTGCTGTCCGTTTATCAGGCCTGAAGGCAGTCTGACTTTTCTCGACAAAATGGGAAGCGCAAGGATGCTGTTATTGAAATATCTCTTTTCTGTAAATATCACCCTGTTTTCGGGGACATTATTTGACAGGATGAGGTCCCAGTCGGTGGTGCGGAATAAAAGTTGCATGGTGTCGGCGCTGTACCCGATTGAATAGAGCGACCCTACAATACTTCCCATACTTACTCCTGTTATGTAATCGGGCCTCAGCCCCGCCTCTTCCATTACCTTAAGCACGCCCACATGTGCCATACCGAGCGCCCCGCCTCCGCTGAGAGCCAGGCCGATCCTGGGCCGGGAATTAACAGATTGCTGGCCGGTAATATACTGGTTAGCTCCGGAGAGAAGGATCAGAAAAGTGAGTATTACAATCCTCTTTCCCCTATACCATGCGCGAATTAATTTCATTATCAAGAATACTGGCAGAATTGTATTTTGCCTGCAATGTACCGGCAAGAATAAGCAAGATAGTATTTTTGCGTAATTTTACCTCGTGATTTCTTCAATAAAGACAGGAAATAAATTTCTTCCCGCCACCGTGAAAGAGATTGAGTCGCTGGGGTGGGAGCAGCCTGATGTAATTATCTTCAGCGGCGATGCTTATGTGGACCATCCTTCTTTCGGCACTGCGGTCATAGGAAGAGTGATGGAGTCTGAAGGTCTCAGGATTGCCATTGTACCACAGCCAAACTGGAGGGACGATCTGCGTGATTTCCGCAAGATGGGCCCGCCCAGGTATTTCTTTGGGGTTACGGCGGGAAATATGGATTCAATGGTTAACCATTACACCGCAGCCCGGCGCCTCAGGTCGGACGATGCCTATACCCCTGGCGGCAAGGCGGGATTCAGGCCTGACTATCCAACAGTCGTGTATACCAGAATCCTGAAAAGACTTTTCCCTGACATACCCGTTGTTGCGGGGGGAATTGAAGCTTCAATGCGTCGCCTGGCTCATTATGACTACTGGCAGGACAGGGTCGATCCGTCGATTCTGCTGACAAGCAGGGCCGACATGATAATCTATGGAATGGGAGAACAACCTCTCAGGGAGCTGGTCAGGCTGCTGCTGAAGGGAGTTCCCTTTTCGTCGCTTATAACAATTCCACAAACCGTCATAGCACTGGATAAAAATTCGGATCTGCCTGTTAACAGGAACTGGAAGGATATTACTCTTGAACCTTTTGAAAAATCGAGGAATGATAAAAAAGTATTTGCATCCAATTTTGTTCTTTTTGAGAAGGAGTCGCACAGGATAATCGCTTCAAGGCTGATTGAACCCTCGGGAGAATTCAATGTAATAGTAAACCCGCCGTTCCCTCCTATGAATGAGGCAGAAGCCGACCTGACATACGACCTTCCCTACACTTATATGCCGCATCCCAGGTACAGGGATAAAGGGGCGATACCTGCTTATGAGATGATAAAATTCTCTGTGAATATCCACAGGGGTTGTTTCGGAGGTTGCAGTTTCTGCGCCATTGCTGCGCACCAGGGCAAGCAGATTGTAAGGAGGTCGGAAAGATCCATCCTTGCCGAAGTTGAAAAGCTGAAGGGCATGCCCGGTTTCAAGGGGTATTTTTCAGACCTTGGCGGTCCCTCTGCAAATATGTTCAACATGAAGGGCCGGGACCGGGATATATGCATGAGATGTTCGCGTCCTTCCTGTATCTGGCCCCGGGTTTGCGCCAATCTCGATACTGATCATACGGAACTGACTGAGCTATACCGGAAAGTGAACAGAATATCCGGAGTGAAGAAAGCGTTTATAGGGAGCGGGATCAGGTATGATCTTCTTTTTCCCGAATGGAACGGCAATGCCGGCAGGGGAGAGAAGGAGTACCTTGAGGAGCTGGTAAGGAACCATGTATCGGGAAGGCTGAAGGTTGCTCCCGAGCATACTTCTCCGCATATTCTCACCCTGATGAGAAAGGTGCCTTTCAGTCTGTTCAGGAAGCTAAGGGAGCAGTTCATGAAGATTACGGCAAGAGAAGGTCTTAAGTATGAAATCATACCTTATTTCATATCATCGCATCCGGGTTCAACGGAGGCTGACATGGAGCAACTGGCAGGGGAGGTGAGGAGTATGGGAATCAAGCCGGAGCAGGTCCAGGATTTTACTCCTACTCCGATGACACTCTCAACCGCAATGTACTATTGCGGGTTTGATCCCTACACAGGCAGGAAGGTACATGTCGCACGGGATTTGACTGAGAAACGCATGCAGAAGGATTATTTCTTCTGGTATAAACCAAAGGGCATTGGAAAGAAAAAAGCCGGAACACGAGGTTCCGGCCATGATCAACCTTTAAAAAAATCGTAACAATCAGCTATTCATACTCTTTGAGTATCTTCTTTACATCATCGGGAGCTACCCTGCCGTAGGTCTTATCTCCAACCAGCACGACCGGCGCAAGTCCGCATGCTCCAACACATCTCAGGCTCGACAATGAGAATTTACCGTCTTTGGTTGTTTGTCCGACCTGAAGGTTGAGTTCTTTTTTGAACTCGTCAAGGACCTTTTCAGCACCTCTTACATAACATGCGGTACCCATGCATATGCTAATGGGATGTTTCCCTTTCGGAGTCATTGTGAAGAACGAATAAAATGTCACAACACCGTAAATCTTTGCAACCGGGATACCTGTCTCCGATGATATTACTTCCTGGATTTCTGCAGGAAGGTACCCGAAGTGTTCCTGGCAGCCATGAAGTATATTTATCAGTTCCTGGGGATCTCTGTTGAAGGAAGCGCAAATCTCACCTATTTTATTGACATCCTCCTGTCTTAATTCTATTTTTATACTTGACATAACATTGAGTTTTATAGGACCTTACAGGTTCTGTTCTACTGTTTAACAATAATTTTCTTTTTCTTGTCGAAATAGCTTGTGTGGAGCAGGTGGTGAGCCTTTTCACTGTTGGGCTCACCGAGGAATTCCTTATAGAGTTTGATGATGAAAGGATTCTCGTGGGATTTCCTTATCGGCTTGCTAGCATCTTCCCTGTATATTGCAGCAGCCCTGGCCTTCAGAATTTCTGATTTGCCATGATGCAGAGGCTGTCCGCCTCCTCCGATGCAACCGCCCGGGCAGGCCATTACTTCGATTGCATGGAACTGTGATTTTCCATCTCTTACGTCATTGAGAAGCTTTCTTGCATTTCCGAGTCCGTGTGCAATACCGATGTTAAGGGGAAGTCCGTCGAAGTCGATAGTTGCCGAGCGGACTCCTTCGAGGCCCCTTAGTTCTGCAAAATCAATTTTTTCGAGTTTCTTTCCTGTATAAAGCTCATAAGCGGTTCTGCATGCAGCTTCAATAACGCCTCCTGTTGCCCCGAATATTACACCTGCACCGGTCGATTCACCCATGGGATCATCGAAATCACCCTCTTCGAGGGTATTGAAATCGATGTTAGCCTGTTTGATGAAATTAGCGAGTTCCCTGGTTGAAAGGGAGAAATCGACATCCCGGTTCCCGTTAGTTGAGAATTCTTCTCTCTGGCATTCGTATTTTTTTGCAAGGCATGGCATGATCGATACAACAACCATATCCTTGCGATCGATTTTGATTTTATCGGCAAAATAAGTTTTTGCTATTGCACCGAACATCTGCTGGGGCGATTTTGATGTTGAAGGAACATCTTTAAGGTCGGGGAAGTATTCTTCAAAGAAGTTAACCCAGCCCGGACAGCAAGAAGTAAGGATCGGGATCCTGGCTGTCTGGTCTCCGTTGAGGTGCCTTTTCAGTCTGCCGAGCAGTTCCGTACCCTCTTCCATTATTGTAAGGTCAGCGCTGAAATCGGTATCAAACACATAGTCGAAACCAAGTCCTCTTAGTGCCGTTACCATTTTGCCGGTCACGAGTGTACCCGGTTCCATACCGAAAGCTTCACCCAGTGCGGCGCGAACTGCAGGAGCTGTCTGAACGACAACTGTTTTTGAAGGATCGGCAAGTGCCCTGAGGACCTCAGGAGTATTGTCAACCTCTGTCAGTGCTCCGGTGGGGCATACTGCCACGCATTGTCCACAGTAGGTACAGGTCGAATGTTCGAGGTTCTGTTCGAAAGCAGGAGCAACTGCTGCCATGAATCCCCTGTTAATTGCTGAGAGGGCTCCGACTGTCTGGATGTCGTTGCACATCGTTTCGCATCTGCGGCACATTATGCATTTGTTAAGGTCCCTTTTAATCGAGGGGGATGTGTCGGGTTTGTAGTTTGACATCTCTGCAAATTCCTGTCCCGGGATTTCCCTGATGCCAAGCCTGTTGGCCATATCCTGGAGTTCGCAGTTGCCTGATTTCGCACAAACGAGGCAATCTTTGGGATGATCGGACAGAATAAACTCCATAACGGTTCTGCGGGCATTAAGTACTCTGGTGGTATGTGTTTTGACCACCATTCCGTTTTCGCATTTCGTTGAACAGGCAGGAGCCAGATTCCGTCTTTTCTCAACCTCCACGGTGCATATCCTGCATCCTCCCGGCTTATTCTCGATATTCATATCGTGAAGATCAAGATAGCACAGGGTGGGGATATCGATTCCCATCTGCCTTGCTGCTTTCAAGATTGTAGTACCTTGTTCTACTTCAATCTCCTTGTTATCTATAATTAGTTTTATTGTTTCCATTAATTTACCGGTTATCTGATAATTATTGCGTCAAACTTACATTTCTCCATGCATGCACCACATTTTATGCAGACATCAGGATTGATCAGGTGGATCTCTTTGCGTTGTCCCGAAATAGCATTTACCGGGCATACTCTTGCACAGGCGGTGCAACCCACGCAGTTCTCAGGAATGATGTAATATTCCATGAGGTTCTTGCACTTTCCGGCAGGACATTTTTTATCTCTGACGTGGGCTATATATTCATCCATGAAGTTGTCGAGAGTGGAAAGCACCGGGTTAGGGGAGGTCTGTCCGAGTCCGCAGAGTGCAGTGTCCTTGATGACCTGGCTCATGTTTCTCAGTCTGTCAAGATCTTCCATTTTCCCTTTTCCTTCGGTAATCTGGGTCAGTAGTTCGTGGAGGCGTTTGTTCCCGATTCTGCAGGGAGCGCATTTTCCGCATGATTCCTCTACAGTAAATTCAAGGAAGAATTGTGCCACTGAAACCATGCAGTTATCCTCATCCATAACGATCATGCCGCCCGATCCCATCATGGAACCTGCAGCAACAAGGTTATCGAAATCGATAGGGGTGTCGAGATGTTTTTCAGTAAGACATCCGCCTGAGGGTCCTCCGGTCTGAACGGCTTTGAATTTCTTGCCGTCTCTTATTCCTCCTCCGATCTCGAATATAATTTCTCTGAGAGTGGTTCCCATCGGGACCTCTATCAGACCAACATTGTTGATCTTGCCGGCAAGGGCAAAAACCTTAGTGCCTTTTGATTTCTCGGTGCCTATCTTGTTGTACCAGTTAGCGCCCTTGAGGATAATTATCGGAATTGCAGCGAGAGTTTCGACGTTGTTAACGTTGGTTGGCTTTCCCCTGAAACCTGATTCAGCAGGGAAAGGAGGTTTAATGGTAGGTTCTCCCCTCAGTCCTTCCATTGAATGGATAAGGGCAGTTTCCTCCCCGCAGACAAATGCACCAGCGCCATAGCGGAGCTGGATATCGAAACTGAATTCAGTACCAAAAATATTCTTCCCGAGCAATCCGTATTCCCTGGCCTGGGCTATCGCGACCTTAAGCCTGTGAACTGCCAGGGGATATTCAGCCCTGATATAGATAAGTCCGTTGGAGGCTCCGATTGCATAACCGCAGATAGCCATGGCTTCAAGAACTGAATGCGGATCGCCTTCAAGTACCGAACGATCCATGAACGCTCCGGGGTCTCCTTCATCGGCATTACACACAACATATTTCTCGTCGGACTGGTTTTTACTGGCGATTTCCCATTTCAGACCTGTCGGGAATCCTGCACCGCCGCGACCTCTCTGTCCCGAATCCTTTATTTCCCGTATCACGTCCTGAGGAGTCATTTCCGAGATTGCCTTGCCAAGAGCCATGTAGCCGTCCCTGGCAATGTATTCATCGATGTTTTCAGGATCAATGAAACCGCAGTTGCGAAGAACGATCCTCAGCTGCTTCTTGAAGAAGCCCATGTGCTTCGAGTCACCGACAGCATTCTTAGTCTCCGGATCCTGATAAAGGAGCCTGGGAACTTTCCTTCCTTTAATAATATGCTCTTCAACGATAATCTGGGCATCTTCAGGTTTGACCTGAACATAGAAAGTATTGTCAGGCATAATCTTGACGATAGGACCTTTTTCGCAGAAACCAAAACAGCCGGTAAGTATTACCTGTACCTGGTCAGTGAGCCCTTTAGCCTCGAGTTCGTCTCTCAGATTCCAGACGATTGCATCGCTTTGGGAGGAATGGCAGCCTGTGCCCCCGCAAACGAGAATATGCATGTTGTATTTTGACATGTTTGATCCTCCTATTCTTTTGAGTCAATGGTTTCGTAATTTATAGGGATGATGCCGTCGATCAACTCACCCTCCTTTATATATTTCTCGATGATCAGATCGGCTCTCTTGAGATCAACATAGCCAAATACCACGGGATCTTTTCCGGGGAGTTTAATTTCAACGGTAGGTTCGGCAAAACAATAACCCATACATCCTGTCTGGGTAACGATGCCGGGTATATTCCTCCTGTCGAGCTGCTCCACAAAAAACTCCATGATTGGCTTTGCTCCCGAGGCAATACCACACGTAGCCATTGCTACCTTGACCTGAACATGATTCTCCGGATCAGTTGCCTTAATCCTGATATCCAGCCCGGTCCTTATTTCTTCGCGTTTCTTTTTTAGATCCGCAAGCGACTTGATTTGTGACATGCTTCTTATTATTATGTTAAGTTCAGTTGATATTTCAGGACAGATATTCTCACTAAAAATATTCAAAATATCATGTTCTGGTTATATTGTTTTAAATAATTAATTCAGTTTATATCAGATGCACCAATATCTTTAAGGTTTTCAATCAGCATTTCCTTTATGTCGGATAAAAGCGGACTGTCGCTAAAATCGCAAGCCTTTCGTTTATTTGATACACTATTTCATTAATAGTCATATTATTGCTGGTTCTTAAGCCACTTTTAAACGTCATAATTCAGTAATTGACGGCACAAATGTATAAAAATTAGTGTTAAAAAAATAACAATGTTATAAAAATAACAACACTAACGATCAATATTTTCCAAGAGATGTTTCCCAATTATAATATTTCGGTCCATACGAGGCTATTGGGACCAGGGTTGGATTTGCCAGACGGGGTGTTGCCCCACCCTAGATCATTACGCCTCATACGGGGCTGCCGTAACGGTTTGATTTCTGGTAGTTGTCGTGGAACTCTGACCATATTTGTTCCAATGCTCAAGTGACTGTGGAATTATCAATATAAGATTAAGGCCGTAGGCCAGAAATATTTTAGGGATGGGCGCAGCCCGTCCTGAATCGCCCCCAATAATTAAAAGCCCCATATGGGGCGTTATATTTATTACCTGAACACCGAGTTCCACAAAAGAGTCCTGCCGCTTTTCCAGAATGCCCTGAAATAGGGATCGTCGGTGATATATATCACTTCCCCCTTTCCGATGCTTTCGGATCCGATCACCAAAGTGTTTTTTACATCCTTTTTGAACTTATAACCGGCAAATCCTGAGACAGGCTCGCTTTCCAGTATATAGCCCACATTTTGCCCTTTGGCCAGGAATGGGTATGATAGTGACCGTTTCATAATGAACCATTCTTTTCCCAGCCCGAAACCATATGGATTGGTGGTGTCAACGGCAACCCTGTAGATACTTCCTGCCGATCTTTCTGAAAGAGGATACCGGTTAGCCTCACTGAATTTTTTCAGATGAACGGTGTCACTGCTTTTTACCTGTTTAAGGGCAGCTTTTTGTTCGGCTGTCCGGGTCTCGATTGACTTATAAAGCGAGGTGGATTTTTCCGCGGCAAAGATTGAGATTGCTCTTTCAAGCAAGATCACTCTTCCTCCGCTTCGTGCAAAATGGACTATTGTATCCCTGATATCGGTGTAGCTTCCTGAAGGGACTATCAGAACATCATATTTTCCCTGATCGGCCCTGAGAAAGTCATC
>JAFGXK010000102.1 GCA_016936695.1 Bacteroidales bacterium
AATATAATTATTATATTTGTAGAACCGCAGGGTGCCTATCCTTATAGCACGAGGAAATGCAGCGAGACATATTTATTCCACACTTATTTTAAACAGGCACCCTGCTTCTTTTTTTTATAATGGTCTGGTCCTGAATGCTTAATTATATTTTCTTTCTGTTAATTCTGATTCCTGTTGCCGGATATCTTCTTGAAAGATATCTGGAACATCTAAATGTCAGGATGTGGTCTGATAAGCTCCCCTATAAGCTTAAAGGGATCTGTGATGAAAAGGAGTATCGTAAAACACAACTCTATTACAGGGAAAACCTAAAACTTTCGTTCTGGTCCTCGACCTTAAACCTGGCGGTAATAATTGTAATGCTGGCAGCCGGGGGCTTTGCTCTCGTCGACAACATAGCCAGATCGATGAGCGTAAACAATATCATCATTGCTTTAATTTTTTTCGGAATCATCGGAATTGCATCAGAAATGATAAACCTGCCATTCTCATGGTACGACACCTTCGTAATTGAAAAGAAGTTCGGATTCAACACAATGACAAGGCGCACCTTCATCACCGACCAGTTCAAATCATGGTTTATTGCATTGATGGTTGGCGTTCCGGTTCTGGCGATTGTCACTTGGATATACTACAAGACTGAAAAAGGATTCTGGATCTATGCCTGGCTGCTTATTACCGCATTCACTGTGTTTGTCAATTTCTTCTATTCGGAATGGATTGTTCCGCTCTTCAACAAGCAGACTCCCCTTATAGACAGCCCGCTCAGATCCAAGATCGAGGCGTTTGCAGCAAAAGCAGGCTTCAGGCTTAAAAATATATTTGTAATAGACGGATCAAAGAGAAGCACTAAAGCCAACGCATATTTTTCGGGATTCGGCTCAAAAAAGAGGATTGTGCTTTATGATACACTTATCAGGGAAATGAGCGACGAAGAAATAGTTGCTGTTCTTGGACATGAAATCGGCCATTATAAAAAGAAACACGTCATCCGGAACCTCGTTTCGTCGGTGCTGCTGACAGGTCTGATGCTGTTCCTTTTTTCCAGAATAGTAGGTAACCCGGTGCTTTCAACTGCTCTGGGAGCTGAAATTCCAGGCTTCCACATCGGATTGATTGCCTTCGGGATTCTTTACAGTCCGTTGTCACTCATTATTGGTCTTTTTTCAAACTATATCTCGCGACGAAATGAATTCGAGGCTGACAGATTTGTTAAGGATAATTATGATTCACGGAAGCTTGCTTCTGCACTTAAACTACTATCTGTCAAAAACTTGTCAAACATGATGCCTCATCCGGCCTATGTTTTCTTCCATTATTCTCATCCGCCTCTTCTGGCAAGGCTCGAAAAATTGGAATAATTTTTATATTTGCATCCTGATTGGCCACCTTAGCTCAGTTGGTAGAGCAGCTCATTCGTAATGAGCAGGTCCGGGGTTCGAGTCCCCGAGGTGGCTCACCTGGATTCCGGAACCACATGCCGGACAAGGAAATGTTCATTGCGGGAATAGCTCAGTTGGTAGAGCATTAGCTTCCCAAGCTAAGGGTCGCGAGTTCGAGTCTCGTTTCCCGCTCAAATATCCTACACATGTATAAACGTTTTCCGTAGGTACAAGGCATGCCTTGTTCCTACCTTATCCCTGCCTGAAACAAATTACAATGAAAACCGAAATAATAACCATTGGAGACGAACTGCTGATTGGCCAGACTATAGACACTAATTCAGCGTGGATTGGCTCAGAGCTGAGCATGGCTGGATTTGATGTCATGAAGAAGACATCCATCCATGATATCAGGACTGATATTCTGAATGCTCTCTCGGAGGCTGAAGGGAGAAGCAATGTGGTAATTATAACCGGCGGACTCGGACCCACCAGCGATGACATCACCAAACCTGCTCTTTGTGATTTCTTCGGAACAAGGCTTGTGATAAACCCGGAAGTACTTGCCATGATAACAGAAATGATGAAGAGGAGAAATTTTCCCATGAACCTTAATAACAGGAGACAGGCGGAGGTGCCCGAATCATGCAGGGTTCTTACCAACGCCGCAGGCACGGCTCCCGGTATGTGGTTCGAAAGAAACGGCACCATTTTCATTTCACTGCCCGGTGTCCCGTCAGAGATGAAATACCTGATGATTACCCATGTTCTCCCGGAACTTAAGCAACGCTTTAGATCACAGGCAATTATTCATAGAAATATAATGACATACGGCGTGCCGGAAGCGTTGCTTGCAGAAAAACTTGAAGGCTTTGAGGCAGAATTGCCGGTTGGGATAAAACTGGCCTATCTGCCCTCATCTGGTGTAATCAAGCTCCGTCTTACCGGGACCGGTCGTGATGCCGTTTCAGTGGCAAAACTTGTCGAAACCAGGGTTCGTTTACTCTACTCGACAATACCTGACCTGATTTACGGAGAGGAGGGGGAGACCCTTGAGATGGCTGTAGGCAGACTTCTCAGGGAAAAAGGGAAGACGCTGGGAACTGCCGAAAGTTGTACCGGAGGCAATCTTGCAAGGCTCATTACAGGTATTCCCGGAAGCTCGGACTATTTCGTTGGTTCGGTTGTTTCATATGCCAACCATATTAAGTCAAAGCTCCTCGGTGTAGATGATAAACTCATTGAAAACTTCGGCGCAGTAAGCGAACCGGTTGTCATAGCTATGGCTGAAGGAGCCAGAACAGTGCTTTCCGCAGATTATACCATAGCCACTTCGGGAATTGCGGGTCCTGACGGAGGAACAGAACACAAACCCGTCGGAACACTGTGGACGGCTGTCTCATCCGCTTCAGGAACGAAAGCCGAAATGCATACCTTCGGATCCGACAGACTTACCAATATCAACAGGTTCTCAAATGTAGCGCTCAATATACTGAGAAAGCAGATAATCAAGGATTAAAGCGATTTTTTATGCATTGTTGAAAAAAATCACAGCAATAATTTGGTTAATAAGATTAAAATCACGTATTTTGCGCTTCATTTTTCAAAAAGACACACGTAAAGAATAAATAGGGAATCAATGGCAAAGGTTTGTCAGGTCACAGGAAAGAAGGCGATAGTTGGGAACAATGTATCGCATTCAAAGAGAAGGACAAAGAGAAAGTTTTACCCCAATCTTTTTGTAAAGAAGTATTATTTGCCGGAGGAGGAAAGGTGGATTACTCTCAAAGTGTCTGCCGCCGGAATCCGCACAATAAACAAGAAAGGCCTGACGGCTGTTCTGAAGGAAGCAAAGGAAAAAGGTCACATTGTGAATTACTAAAATAAGATCAGGAAATGGCAAAGAAGGCTAAGGGGAACAGGCAGCAGGTCATCCTGGAATGCACCGAGCAAAAGGAGAGCGGTGTGCCGGGTATGTCGCGCTACATAACAACAAAAAACAGGAAGAATACACCTGACCGTCTTGAAAGAAGGAAATACAACCCCAACCTCAAGAAAGTCACCGTTCACAGAGAAATCAAGTAAAAGCATAATACCATGGCAAAGAAAGTAGTAGCAACACTTAAAACCGGTACCGGCAAGTCTTTTACCAAATGCATCAAAATGACCAGGTCGGAAAAAACCGGATCATACCAGTTTAAGGAACAGGTGGTCCATAATGATCATATCAAGGACTTTTTCACGAAGAAATAGTACCATCGTTTTCAATCAGATATCAGAAGCTTTCTTCGTGCCTGAAGAAAGCTTTTTTTATATTTACCATTCAATAATAATTTCTACATGGGCTGGTTTGGTAAGGGAAGCAAGGAGAACAAAGAGGTCCTGAATAAAGGCCTAGAAAAAACAAAGGAGAATGTCTTCACAAAATTGTCAAGGGCGGTTGTCGGCAAGTCAAAGGTTGACGATGAGGTACTTGACAACCTTGAGGAAGCTCTCGTGTCGTCCGATGTCGGTGTTGCAACCACTCTCAGGATAATTGAACGTATAGAAGCAAGGGCAGCAAGGGATAAATACCTTAACACTTCAGAGCTAAACAGGATACTCAGGGAAGAAGTCGCTGCCCTCCTTGAAAGCAGCAAGACAGGTCCGGTTATTGATTTCACATCACCACTTCCCGGATCCCCTTACGTTATAATGGTTGTGGGGGTAAACGGCTCTGGAAAGACCACCACCATAGCTAAACTGGCTTACCAGTACAAGATGGCCGGAAAAAAGGTTCTGCTCGGAGCTGCCGACACTTTCAGGGCTGCTGCAATCGACCAGCTTCAGATTTGGGCCGACAGGGCAGGGGTTCAGATTGTCAGGCAGAACATGGGATCCGACCCGGCTTCAGTTGCCTTTGATTCCGTAAAATCGGGTGTTGCAGGAAATTTTGATGTGGTCATTATTGATACTGCCGGAAGACTCCACAATAAGATAAACCTTATGTCAGAGCTTTCGAAGATCAAACGGGTAATGGAAAAAGTTTTACCAGAAGCTCCCCATGAGGTACTTCTTGTACTTGACGGATCGACCGGCCAGAATGCTTTTGAACAGGCAAAGCAGTTTACCGCTGCCACAAGCGTTACAGCCCTGGCAATAACAAAACTCGACGGCACTGCAAAAGGCGGAGTTGTGATTGGAATTTCCGACCAGTTCGGGATACCCGTGAAATATATAGGTTTGGGAGAAAAACTAACCGATCTTCAGGAATTCAACCCCCGGGAATTTGTTAATTCCCTTTTCTCACAGGAAACAGGCATTTAACATCTATACTTCCCGAATTGCAAAAAGGCACCGTCGATAAGCTTGTAAATATAGTAACACTGGGTTGTTCAAAGAACACGGTTGACTCGGAGAAACTGCTCATTCAGATCAGGAAAGGAGGATATGCAGTTGCATACGATTCATCGTCCGAGACTGCCGATACAGTAATAATAAACACCTGTGGTTTCATAAACGATGCGAAAGAGGAAAGCATCGACACCATCCTTCGCTATGTAAAAGCGAGCCGCGAAGGCCGTGTAAGGAAACTTTACGTCATGGGCTGCCTTTCGGAACGATACCGTGACGCCCTTCAACAGGCTATACCTGAAGTAGATAAATATTTCGGCGTCAATAATATGGAAGAGATTCTTCAGGAGCTGGGCTCTACAACCCACAGGGAACTTCTTCCAGAGAGGGTGCTCACTGGTCCCGCCCATTACGCTTACCTGAAAGTGTCTGAAGGCTGCAACAGGAAGTGTTCATTTTGTGCCATACCAATGATCAGGGGGAAATATATATCCAGTCCTATTGATGAGATTATAAGAGAGGCTGAGATACTTGCGGGCAATGGTGTCAGGGAATTGATTCTCATAGCGCAGGACCTCAGTTACTACGGACTCGACATTTACGGAAAGAGGGAACTGCCCCGGCTTGTCTCACGGCTCCTTTCCATTGAGTCTCTGGAATGGATCAGACTTCATTACCTTTATCCTGCAGGCTTTCCATCGGGGGTCATCGATCTGATGAAGGACAATCCAAAGATCTGCCGTTATATAGATATTCCTATACAGCATATATCCGACAGGATGCTCAGGATAATGAAACGTTCGCACGCAGGGAAGGCAACCCGCGATCTGCTTAACAGGATACGGCGTGAACTTCCCGACGCAGCCGTCAGGACAACTCTCATAGCAGGTCATCCTGGTGAGACCGAAAAAGATTACAATGAGCTCAGGGAGTTTATTTCCGGTTACAGGTTCGACCGGCTGGGCGTTTTTGCCTACAGCCATGAAGAGGGAACATATTCCGGAGAAAAGTATGCTGATGATGTTCCAATGAAAGTAAAGGAATCAAGGGTATACGAACTTATGGCCATCCAGCAGTCGATTTCCGCGGAACTCAACGGTCATAAAACCGGCCGTGTCTTGAAAGTCGTGATCGACAGAAGGGAAGGGGACTATTTTATAGGAAGAAGCGAACACGACAGCCCCGAGGTTGACAATGAAGTCCTGATAAGCACAAAAGAAGAACTGGTACCTGGCAGTTTCCACGACATCCTGATAACCGGATCGGCAGAGTTTGATCTTTTCGGAACACCGTCAAAAAACCCTTACTGAAAGGACTTATTCTGTAGGCGGCAGTTCCGGCTCCTTCTTCTTCTGTATCTTTATCTTTATCTCCGATTTGGGAGAGTTGAATCCGACATGAATTGTATCACCTTCCTTGAGTTCAGCTTTTATAAGGACTTCCGCCATGGGGTCCTCCAGATATTTCTGAATCGCCCGCTTCAGTGGTCTGGCTCCATAATTGGCGTCGAATCCCCTTTCAGCAATGTAATCACGGGCTGCAGTTGCAATCTTAAGCTGGTAGCCAAGAGAGTTTACCCTATCGTACAATCCCTTTAATTCAAGGTCTATGATCTTGTTAATCTCATCTTTTCCAAGTGAGTTAAACATTATTACGTCATCGATCCTGTTAAGAAATTCGGGAGCGAAGGTCTTCTGCAGGGCTTTCTGAAGTATGCTTTTTGCCTGTTCATCACGTGTGGCTTTTTTTGCACTGGTATCGAAGCCGATTCCATGACCGAACTCAGCCAGTTGCCGTGTTCCGATATTTGACGTCAGAATCACAATAGTATTGCGGAAATCAACCCTTCGTCCGAGACTGTCGGTAAGCTGTCCTTCATCGAGTACCTGCAGCAGTATGTGAAAGACATCGGGGTGAGCCTTTTCAATCTCATCCAGAAGCACCACGGAATAAGGTTTTCTTCTTACCTTTTCAGTAAGCTGTCCGCCTTCCTCATAACCCACGTATCCGGGAGGTGCTCCAACGAGCCTCGACACCGAAAATTTTTCCATGTACTCACTCATATCAACCCTGATGAGATTATCGGTGGTGTCGAAAAGGAATTTAGCCAGCACTTTGGCGAGCTGGGTCTTACCCACGCCCGTGGGACCGAGGAAGATGAAAGTGCCGATAGGCTTGTTGGGATCTTTCAATCCGGCCCTGTTACGCTGAATTGATTTCACCACCTTGGCGATCGCTTCATTCTGACCTATAACACTTCCGCTCAGTTCATCCGCCATCTTGAGGAGGCGGGTTCCTTCAGTCTGTGCAATGCGCTGCACCGGAACACCTGTCATCATGGCAACAACTTCTGCAACCTTTTCAGCATCAACAGTCTCCCGGTTAACTGCAAGTTCCTTTTCCCACTTTTTCTTTTCCTGGTCAATCATGTCAAGCAGGTCCTTCTCTTTGTCGCGGAAGCTGGCAGCCTTTTCGAAATTCTGATTTTTCACTGCCATCATCTTCTCCTTCTTAGTATCCTCGAGCTGTTTTTCGAGCGAAAGGATCTTTTCCGGCACGACAATATTGGAGATATGAACCCGGGATCCTGATTCATCAAGGGCATCGATAGCCTTGTCGGGAAGGTGCCGGTCGGAAATATATCTGTTGGTAAGTTTCACACAGGCATCAATAGCTTCATCGGTGTACATGACATTATGATGTTCTTCATACCTTTCCTTGATGTTATGAAGGATATGGATGGTCTCTTCAATTGAAGTCGGTTCAACCATCACCTTCTGAAATCTTCTTTCAAGTGCTCCGTCCTTTTCTATATGCTGACGATATTCATCGAGGGTTGTCGCACCGATGCACTGAATTTCGCCGCGTGCCAGGGCCGGCTTCAGCATATTCGCCGCATCGAGCGACCCTGTTGCACCTCCGGCTCCGACTATTGTATGGATCTCGTCGATAAAGAGGATTATATTGTCATTCTTAGACAATTCATTCAGGATGGCTTTCATTCTCTCCTCGAACTGTCCGCGGTATTTTGTTCCTGCCACAATTGAAGCCAGGTCGAGTGCAACTACTCTTTTATTGAACAGCACTCTTGAGACATTCTTTTTTGTTATCCTTAATGCCAGTCCTTCTGCAATGGCTGATTTTCCAACGCCCGGCTCACCGATAAGTACAGGATTGTTCTTTTTTCTCCTCGAGAGAATCTGTGCCAGACGTTCTATTTCCCTCTCACGACCGACCACCGGGTCAAGTCGTCCTTCCTCTGCTGCTTTTGTCAGGTCGATCCCGAAATTATCAAGGACAGGAGTGTCGGATGAAGGTTTGGATGATGATGAGGATGGCTGGCCTCTTCCGGTACCGCCACCACCAAATGACTGTCCCTCATCGTCCTCTTCCCTCGGGAAATCGGCTTTAGCGCTCGGCAGACCGGCTTCCACTGCTCTTCTGACTGCCTGGTAATCGACATCCAGTTCAGTAAGGAACCTTGTCACCAACGCATTTTCATCCTTCAGAATTGCGAGCAGGAGATGTTCAGAGTCGATTACCGGACTCTTAAGTGACTTTGCTTCAAGGTATACCAACTTCAGTATCCTTTCCGTGCTTCGAAGCAGGGGAATTATTTCATGGTCGGCCACCGCAATCGGGCTTTCTATTTTTATACTTTTTTCAAGCGAGCCCTTCAGCACCAACAGGTCTATGCCCTGGTTCAGAAGTATCTCAACTGCCACACCCTCGCCGTCCCTGAGGATGCCAAGGAATAGATGCTCCGGGCTTATATGACTGTTTCCCAGCCTGATGGCTTCTTCCTTGCTGTATCCCAGGATATCCTTAACCC
>JAFGXK010000103.1 GCA_016936695.1 Bacteroidales bacterium
AGTTCCCTGACAATACCATGTATCCTCGATCCTTTCATTCCGACGCAGGCTCCTACCGGATCGATCCTTTCGTCGTACGACTCGACGGCCACCTTGGCGCGTTCGCCCGGTACGCGGACTATCTTCTTTATTGTTATGAGCCCGTCGAATATCTCAGGAACCTCAAGTTCAAACAGCCTTTCGAGGAAGACAGGTGATGTGCGGCTGAGAATAATGAAAGGAGTGTTGTTCCTCATTTCAACCTTTATCACAACGGCACGGATTGAATCGCCCTTTCGGAAATGATCTGACGGGATCTGCTCGCTTTTCGGTATTATCAGTTCATTACCGTCATCGTCAAGAACAAGTATTTCCCTTTTCCATACCTGGTACACTTCACCGGTGACAATTTCACCGATCCTGTCCTTGTACTTCATGTAAATGTTGTTCTTCTCGAGGTCGAGGATCCTTGCCGTAAGGTTCTGTCTCAGCGACAGGATGGCTCTCCGTCCGAAATCAAGAAATTTGACCTCATCCGAGACTTCTTCACCCACCTCGTAATCTTCATCGATCTCCTTTGCCTTCGACAATGGTATCTGCAGGTTGGGATCAACCAGTTCATCGTCTTCCACAACTACCCTGTTCCTCCAGATTTCAAAGTCGCCCTTGTCGATATTGACGATAATATCGAAATTGTCGTCCGAACCGTATCTCTTTGCAAGCATGCTTCTGAAAACGTCTTCCAGCACGCTCATCATGGTCGGACGGTCAATATTCTTAAGCTCTTTGAATTCCGAAAAGGTGTCGATCAAATTGATATTTTCCATCTTCTGAAATCTTCTTGATGTTATGTTATCGTTAGTATTATTTTTGCCGCTTTTACCTGATCAAAGTTAAAGGGAATATCTTTTTTTTCTTTTCCTTTTCCCTTGATCTTCACTTCAGTTTCAAGGTCGAAGCCGCCGCTTGTAACGTTTTTGAGGATACCCGAATATTTTGTTCCCTCATTCTCCACGACGGATACCTTCTTTCCTTCGTTCTTTTGGTACTGCTCAATCACCGTGAAGGGAGAGTCGAGCCCCGGCGATGAAACCTGCAGTTCAAAATCCTCAGCATCGCGGTCGAGCCCGTTCTCAATATGACGGTGCAAAAGTACACACTCGTCAATTGTGATGCCTTCCCTGGTGTCGGCAAGCACCGTAATCCTGTTGGCGGCGCTGACCTTCACCGATACCAGGAACATCCCGGTACCGCTGATGTATTCATTTATCAATTCCTCTATTCTGTTCCTGTCTGTCATCCGCTGAAACTGATAATAAAATAGGGGACTCTGGTCCCCTGTATCTCAAATGCCCCTCAATTCGGATGCAAAGATAACTATTGTTTGAAAATACGCAATATAATTGGTGATCTTTTTTCTGTTACAGATAAGGCGTGTCTTCAGAAACATATCGTTTCAGGTAAAATATTTGTCGTAAAACAATAACAGGGATATCGTAAAACGATAAAAATTCTGTTATTTTTCATAAGCTGCATATAGTTAATTTTGCTGTCAGTGATGATTAAGGATATTTACACTGACCCGGAACGAGCCCTTTTATCCGACTGCACTTTGTGTCCGAGGGAATGCCACGCTGACAGATTTGCGGGAAGGCCCGGATATTGCGGGGCTGACGCCGGAATGAACATTGCCTCGATATGCATTCACAGGGGAGAAGAGCCGCCTGTGAGCGGTCCGTCGGGCATTTGCAATGTGTTCTTTTCAGGCTGCAACCTCAGGTGCGTTTATTGTCAGAATTTTGAGATAAGCAGACCGGATTGCGGATTCAGGCCGGGGATCACCGGTCTTAATGAGGCTCTTGATATCATTGAGAGTCTGCTTGGAGATGGTGTTAAAGCAGTCGGATTCGTGTCCCCGTCGCATGTGGTGCCTCAGGTAAAAGCCATTATACGGGGACTTCATTCAAGGGGTTTAAGTCCAGTCTTTGTTTATAATACAAACGGGTACGACAAGGCAGAGGTTATCCGCAGCCTGGAGGGGCTTATAGATGTATGGCTTCCCGATTACAAATATGCAAGTGAAGCAGTTGCCCTGGAGTATTCTGATGCTGCAGATTACCCGTCTGTTGCCCTTGGTGTGCTGAAACTTATGTACTGCCTGAAGGGATCTCCCCTTCGGACCGACAGTGAAGGCCGGGCGGTGGGAGGGATCCTTATCCGCCACCTTGTTCTCCCTGGACATGCCGACGAAAGCAAGCTGGTTTTAAGGAAGATAGCAGAAGAGTTGTCGCCGGGGGTGAGCATTTCGCTTATGTCGCAGTATCATCCAACACCAAACGTAGCCGGGCATCCTGTGCTGGGCAGAGCGCTTTATAAAGCTGAATATGATTCGGTAGTGAAGGAAATGGAAGAACTGGGCTTCAGGAACGGCTGGATACAGGATCCGGAAAGCAACCAGAACTACAGACCGGATTTCTCAAGGGATCATCCGTTTGAATAGGATTTTTACCCCTCAGCCCCCCTGACCCCAGTGCTACATAAATTTCTCCCTTTTCTGAAGGTTATAAAGACCTGCAAGCAGGAACAGTATGCTGCCGGCGATCATTATTATCCGGTTTTTGAGCGAAATGATGGCCCAGGTGGTCTCACTCACATCCCAGGCCGGATTGAACGGATTCAGGAATATGTTCCACTGGCTTTTGCGAAGCACCTCATCAAGGAACATAAAGAGGATTCCCAGGATGATCATGATCACCGCAGTTCCGTTTCCGTTCCTTACTACCGTCGACAGCATGAATGACATCATTCCCAGGAACAGAACAGGTATCATAACCTGAATGGTGACATAAACGAACTCGAACTTTACTATCAGGACATTTGAAAGGAAGGTAAAGAAAAGCATGATAAGGGAAGCTATCACAAAAATAAGAATGATCCTTACCAGCCACACCTTGTACCTGTAGTTGGGTATGCCGAAAAGTATCTCGATCGTCCGGGCATCCTGATCGTTCTGGATGCCGAACACAACAGGGTAGAAGACCAGGAGAATGCCTGAGAACATGAATACCCCGTAAAGATCGCGCATCGCCGAAACGTCTTGTGAAAGAACGTATATTACCGATAATCCGAGGTAGAAAACAACCGATCCTGCAAGGAACCAGATAAACTTATTCGCGAAGATGATGCGGAGGTTGTAAAGGATCATCCTGCTGATGAGAGTATAGTAATTGTGAACTGTTCGCTTTTTCATTGGCCATTAAGATGATTGATGTCTTTTCTCCTGAGAAGCCACAGGTATGCATCCTCCAGGTTGGGGGTTGTGGTCACCGCGTTAGCCCAGGGCTGTGATTCCGAAATGACTCTTACTCTTACGCTGTCGCCTTCCGACATGTGATGGACGACGAGGTGGCTTGCTGCCATCTTTGTGAATTCGGAGGCAGGGATCTTAAACTGCCAGACTCGTCCTACGGCCTCTTTGGTCATATCAGAAGGTTTGCCAAGGTATCTCAGCCGGCCTTTGTTGAGAACCGCGACCTGGTTGCACGAGCTCGAGATATCCTCGATGATGTGAGTCGAGAAGATAACTATCCTTTCGCGGCTCAGTTCCACAAGGAGGTTCCTGAATCTTATTCTTTCCCTGGGGTCAAGTCCGGCGGTAGGTTCATCGACCACAAGTATTCTCGGCAGATGAAGGAGTATCATCGCTATTCCCATCCGCTGTTTCATGCCTCCCGAGAATGAGCCTATCCTTTCGTGCCTGTGTTCATCCATGTGGACTGCCTTCAGCACGTAGGTCACCCGCTCTTCCCAGGTTGCGACATCGATTATGTTCTTCAGCATCGCCTGATAGTGCAGGTATTCGTGGGCGGTCATGTTCTCGTAGCTTCCGAATTCCTGTGGGAGGTAGCCAATCAGGCCCTGCAGTTCCTCGCGCTTCAGCTGGGTATCAAATCCGTTGATCCATACCTTTCCGTAACTCTGTTCAAGGATCCCGCATATAATTCTCATGAGAGTTGTCTTTCCGGCGCCGTTTGGTCCGAGCAGCCCGAACATACCGTTCTCTATATTGAGCGAAACGCAACTCAGTGCCTTGAACGGCTTAAGCCTTTTGCCGATCATCGGAACTGCGGCGACGATCTTGTAAATGGTTTTTCTGAGTCCCCTGAATTTCCCTTCGAGCCGGTATATATCTATATTTTCCTCGCTCAGTTTTTGCCCGGTTGTGTAGATGAACAGCCCGGTGAACCAGAAGACGCCAATAATAATTACAACCGCGATATTGTCCCATTTCAGCTGAAACATAACCAGGTTCAGCAGGGGCACTATCCAGAAGACTATGAAGCTTATGACCGGGATAAGCCTGGCAGGCATCTTCCTGCCGGTTTCCGTGGAAAGGTTTTTGAATAGTTCCCTGAACTGGTTCCAGATAGCGGAAAGAAAGAACCATACAATGACACTGAAAAAGAAAATCCAGAATCCTAAGTTGAGATAGAAGTATGCGAAATACACCAAAAAGGCAAACAGGGGGAGTTCCCATGAAACGGTTATCAGGTCTTTCCATTTCCTGAAGTGTGTTTTTAAACCCAGCCTCTCCCTGATCCTGGTACCGGCCTTCCATTCGCGGCTCCATCTGTTTTCCCTTTCGTAGATTTTTACAAGGCTCTGAACGCGGATGTTGATGGGCACGTCGGGAGGGATAACCGTTTCCCTTGCTTTTCTCAGGCTGTTCATGACGAACCATGTTGCAGCCGGTACGATTATCAGAACGAGAATGGAGGTTATAAGCTTCCAGATGAACTTATCGATATGGGTATAAATAAGAAATATCAAAGCTCCGAATACGGCCAGTTGCACTGCCTTGACTTTCCAGTTGAGCGATCTGATCCATTCAAGTGAGTTTTCAAGACCTGAGTAGAAGGTTGGAATAAATACGAGTGTAAGCAAAGTGCTAAGCGTAAGACCGCCGATAACTGTTATTGCGAATGATGCTCCGATCACCGAGACAAACTCCGCCTTGCCCATTGCCAGCGGAAGCATTGCTATGACAGTTGTTGAGGCTGTTATTATTATAGGCCGGATCCTTGCCATGCCTGCTGTCATCAGGGCTCTTGACCGGCGGAAGCCTCTTTTCCTGAGTATATTTGTATAATCGATAAGGATTATGCCGTTGTTCACCACTACCCCGAGGAGGATGAGGAATCCGGTGAGGGTGTTGACGCTCAGCAGGGTGTTCCCCGTCAGTATTAGTGCTATCAGCGATCCGAGGGCTGCAAGGGGTATGCTGAAAAGCAGAACAACCGGAGTTGAAAGGGATTCGAACACTGCTGCGAGGACCATGAAAATTAGAAGGAAAGCTATACCAATCAGGTAATAGAATTCCTTTAGCTGGTCTTCTTCCTGAATTATTTCAACTGCAATTCCCGATGGGATATTAATTCCCGATATAGTTGACTCAACTTCAGCGCGAGCCCCCGTGAGGAGATCCTTGGATGATTTTATTTCATCCTTGTAACTATAGGTGACGGTCACTCTTTTTTCCTGGTTCTCGCGGTGAATGTTACCCATGCCGTAGGAAAAAATGACATCCGCCAGTTCTTCCATTTCCATCACAGCCCCGTTCTGGCCCGATACCTCGAGTCGTTTGAGGTCGTCAATGGTCTTTTCGGCTGAAGCGTTGTCAAGAGAGTCCGTATCGGCGTATTTGATCATTATGTCGTAGCTTTCCGTTCCCTGCCGGAAGGTGGCACCGGAGGAGTATTCCCTTCCGAACGATGAGAGGGCGGATGCCAGATCGCCAAGTGTGTAGCCGTTGCGGGCAATGTAATCCATGTCGAAATGCAGCTGGACCTCCGGAGTGTTATCCTGAACATTTACCCTTGCATTGTCGACTGTTTCGAGGTTGTTTATATATGTTCTGATATCATCAGCCAGGTCTTTCATCTGCCCGAAGTTCTGTCCCTTTATAATTACCGATTCCGGCTTTGATCCGATTCCAAGGAGTGATTCGAAATCGGCCCCGGGGTTGCTCATTCCTGCCCCCTCGCTGCTGCTTGTGAACCCCCCGCTTGTTGAAATCTCGTCCATGCTGATTTCTGCCGAGGATATATTCTTTGTCTTTTCTGAAATATCGTTTTTTATCTCCGCCAGTTTTCTCTTGCTTTCCTTGTCCCAGTCTTCCTTAAGGTTGATTGTAACCGTTGCCTGGTCTTCCCCGATGCGGCTTACAATGTCTTCCTTTTCAGGAATTGATGCAAGCCTCGACTCTATTTCGGAGACCACAGCATCGGTTTTAGTCAGTGTCGATCCGGCAGGCATTGTGATGCTCATCCTGAATTCGGAAGTTTCCACTTCATTGCCCGAGCTCAGGCTGAGGCCGAGACTGACCAGCAGTGCTGCGAAAAAGAGCGCCAGTGTACCAATTATTGTCGCGGCAGGGTTTCTCATACAGGCTTTCAGAACAAGGCTGTAAGCCTGAATAAGTCTGTCGTGAATGGAGAGCTTCTTGAAGACCCCGGTATTATCGGATGGTTTACCGGACAGAAGATAAAAAGTCGCCATCGGTATAACCATCAGGGCCACGCTGAGCGAAACCAGAAGTGTTGAGATTATCGATACACTTATGTTTTTCCCTATAAGCTTTATAAGGAAGTTGGTTGTGAACAGGAACGGTAGAAATACGATAATGGTTGTAACGGTAGAAGCAAAAATAGCGCGCATTACCTCCTTCAGCCCCTGTTTGACCGATGTTTCCGGATCCTTTCCCGCCCCGGCCAGCCTGTAGATGTTTTCGAGCACAACAACCGAATTGTCGACCAGCATGCCTATTGCCAGCGCGATGCCTACAAGAGTAAGGCTGTTTATGCTTATGTTGAAGGCATAGAAGAAGTTGAAAGCGGTGTATACGGATATGGGCAGAGAAATGGCAATGACTGTGACAAGACGAATGTTCCGCAGAAAGAACCACAGGATAAGAACGGCCAGCAATCCTCCTGTAAGAGCCAGGCTTATTATCTGGTTGATGTTCTTTTCCATTGTTTCGGCGCTGTTGTACTGGACGGTAATTTCAACTCCTGAGGGAGCAAGTTCTCTGTTCAGTCTGTTAATTTCTTCCAGTGTGGTATGTGACAGGCCGATAAGGTTTGCCTGCCGGTCATTTACCAGGTTGACGGTAATCTCATCGAGACCGTTCACACGGCTTATGGTACTCTGTTCCTTGACACCGTAAAAGATCTCAGCGATATCCCTGAGAAGAACCGGCCCGTCCTGTTTGACTATTATGTTTCCCAGGTCCTGAACATCGGTATAGGAAGAGGTAATGTTTACATACATTTCCCGGCTTCCGTCGATAACTTTGCCGGCAAAGGTTTTCTCTCTGCTGTTATTGTTAAGCAGGGAACTGATCTGGTTCATTGTAATACCCAGCGATTTGCATGCCCTTCTGTTAAGCCTCACCTCGATTGCGTTTTCCTGGCCTCCGTAAACCTGAACGCCTGCAATGCCGTCGATATTTTCGAGTTCAGGCTTGATCTCCCTGTCGGTGATGTTGCGGATTCTGTCCACGCCTCCTTCGCCCCGTACCTGGAGAGCCATGAACTGGTTGGTGAGCTGTTCGAGGTCAATCTTGATTACATTTACAAAGAATTCCGATGGTATGGAATTCCTCAAAAGATCTATTTTCTCCTGAAGCTTCAGGTTTGCATATTTGAGGTCGGCATTCTTGGCATAATAGATAAATATGGTTCCGTACCTGGACGTTATATTTGATTCTATCTTTTCCACATCCTCGAGAGTTCCGATGGCGCCTTCGATGGGGATGATGGCCTGGTTTTCAATGTAGGAGGGGTCGACCTCAAGAGGTGAACC
>JAFGXK010000104.1 GCA_016936695.1 Bacteroidales bacterium
AGGAACGTGTGGTTCAAATTCGCTCCTGCTGAAGCAAATGTGTTCACTCCGGTTTCGCTGAACTCCATGGCTGTTCTCCAGAAGTCATTCAAGGACTGCTATATAAGCCAGGTAAATGCCTCCTTCCCCAGCTATGAACTCGACGGCCCCTTCAGCGACCTTTCGCAGCAGATTTGGGTTGAACAGTTCAAATGGGTGCAGCTTATCCTCGGTAAAGACTTTTTCTATGAGAACGACAGCCCGAAAATCCGTACAACTCACGGAATGATATTTCACAAGGAGATGATGCTCGATGAATTCCTGATGCACGCCAGCGAACTTGAAAAGAGTGTTGAGGGAGAAGTCCGCTAAGACATTGGTCCTGAGCAGGCCTTAATAAAGGAAGTATTTCATTGCCCTGGCCCTGAAGTCGTTTACCTGACCGTTCCAAAGATCAATGATGGATTCCACCCTGAAAGTACTGGTGAATTCCTTCCTGATTCTGTCGGTCCCGCAAACCTTGTCGAACATCTCAAGCCGCGATGGCTCGCACATGGAGAACAGGTCCTTGCCTGGACGAAGCTTGTGAACTTCCTGCAGAATATAGAATTGGATCAGCGACAGGGGAGCAGTCTTTTCATCCATTATATGAATCTGGACTCCATGCACCATTTTACCCTGGGATACACTGTAATAAGGCTTGTAGTGAACAGGTCTGAACCTGATACCCGGAAGGTTGAGATTGTTCAGGTTTTCAGCAAGTGAATCCGCATCGATCCACTCGGCGGCGAAGGTCTGGAATGGAGTGGTATAGCCTACTCCTATGCTTGCAACATACAACTCCCCGATGATCCCGGTGGCCGGGTACAGAAGGCAGGTAGAGGCGTAAGGTATATGGGGTGACGATGGCACCCATGGAAGCCCTGTTTCGCTGAATCCCATCTCTCTTTTCCATCCATCCATCTTAATCACTTTCAGATCGCATCTGACGCCATTTGCGAGAAGACCTTCGCCGTTCAGGAAGGCAGCAAGTTCGCCTGTGGTAAGCCCATGTACATATGGTATCGGATACTGGCTGACAAATGAAATGAATCCAGGTTCAACCGGCGGACCCTCCATCCGCACTCCTCCCAGGGGATTGGGCCTGTCGAGCACCACAAACGGAATCCTGTTCTCAGCGGCGGATTCCATTGCAAGCCCCAGGGTGCTTATGAAAGTGTACGACCTCGAGCCGATATCCTGTATGTCATATACAAGCACGTCAATGCCTTCGAGCATGGCTTTGGTCGGTTTCCTGGTTGATCCGTAGAGGCTGTAAACCCTGAGTCCCGTAACCGGATCAACTGATGAGCCAATAATCTCGCCGGCAGTGTATTCGCCCCTCACCCCATGTTCGGGACCAAAGAGCGCAACGAGCTTTACGCCTGGAGCCCTGAACAGTATGTCAACACCTGAACGGAGTTCATGATCGACACCAGTGGGATTCGTTATAAGACCGACTTTTTTTCCTTTGAGCACTTCAAAACCGCTTTCCCGGAGTACCTCGAGGCCGGTGCTGACTTTCCTGTTCTGGGCCGAGCATGAGGAATTCACAATGAAGATCGCCAGAAAAACAGCAATTGTTACGTGTATCCTTTTTTTCATTTTTATGTATTCCGTTAACGGGCAGGTAATTTCCCTGATTTGATTCAAATAACCGTAAAGATAATCACAGATTCTCTCCCTTATTTTTATTTTTATGCCTTTTTACCGGAACCAAAATGAAAAAGACTTCTGGAAGGCTTGTCTCTCTGGATATTTTAAGGGGAATCACAATTGCGTTCATGATCATCGTCAACACTCCGGGGAGCTGGGATCACGTATATGCGCCCCTTCTCCATTCACAATGGCATGGATGCACTCCAACCGACCTTGTCTTCCCGGTATTTCTGTTCATTGTCGGCGTCTCGATGTGGTTCTCATTTAAGAAGTACGGTCACAGGCTGAATTCCGGTTCTCTCCTCAGGATTGCCAGACGTACCGTATCTATATTTGCACTGGGACTCTTCCTTAATATCTTTCCCGTTTTTGACCGCGATTATTCCACCGTTAGGATAATGGGCGTGTTGCAGCGGATTGCACTTGCCTATGGTCTGGGTGCGATTATTTGTATTTCTGTAAACCGCGATTACCTGTGGGTGGTGACCGCAGTTCTTCTTCTGTTGTACTGGGCGCTTCTTGCATTTTTCGGCGGAGCTGACCCTTACAGCCTCGAAGGAAACTTCGTGCTCAGGATCGATAAGATGGTGCTCGGCGAAAGTCATCTCTACAGAGCCTATGGAATTCCTTTCGATCCATTGGGTTTACTGAGTACGATTCCTTCCCTTGGTACGGTAATAATAGGATATTATACCGGAGAATTGCTGGGGAAAAAACATGCAGATGCGAAAATAGTATTCAAAATTATGCTCATAGGCGCAGCCCTTACCGGCCTGGGATTTTTGTGGGGCAAGTTCTTCCCGATAAACAAACCCCTCTGGACAAGCTCTTATGTCCTTTATTCGGCAGGCATCGCCATGATGGCTCTGTCGATTGTTTACTGGCTGGCCGATGTTGCAAAACTAAGACTTTGGGGAAGTTTCTTCCTTGTCTTCGGAACAAACGCCCTGTTTTCATATTTCCTGGCCGGTATCTGGACAAAAATCATGCAGCAGATAAAAATCGGCGAGGGGGAAAATGCACTAAACCTCTACTCGTGGTTTTATGAAAAGATTTGCGTGCCGGTAGCCGGAAATCTGAACGGAAGCCTTATGTTTGCCATCATACAGATGCTGCTGATATGGGTTATTGCTTTAATTTTGTACAGGAAGAAGGTGATGATAAGGTTGTAGGAAAGACCGCAAGACCGCAAGACCGCAAGACTGCAAGACCGCAAGACCGCACAACCGCAAGACTGAAGAAATAAGGATACAAAATCTATGGAGATTACAGAAATAATTAAAACAATTACAGAGGGTTACAAGCAACTCTTCGGAGACAGCCTAACCGATATTACTCCTTTGCCGAGGTCAGGTTCCGACAGGAGATACTTCAGGATTACCGGAGATGGTAAAAGCATAATAGGGGCCCATAATGAAAATCGTGAGGAAAATGAGGCTTTCATAGGGTTTACCAATCATTTTCGCAGCAAGTCGCTTCCGGTGCCTGAGATATTTGGATATTTTCCGGACCAGTCAGTTTATTACCTTCAGGATCTGGGAGATGATAATTTATATACCTGGCTTCATAAACGACCTTCTATTTCACCTTTCGACCAGGAGACCATCGCTTTATATCGCAATATACTCGACAAGCTTATACTTTTTCAGACCAGGGGAATAACAGGATTAAACCTTGATCTGTGCTACCCCCATCGAAGTTTTGACCGTCAGTCGATGATGTGGGATATGAACTATTTCAAGTATATGCTTCTCAAACTTCTGGCAGCACCCTTCAACGAAATGCGCCTCGAACATGACTTCAACGCGCTGGCCGACTATCTGCTCGAAACCGGACAGGATTATTTTCTCTACCGCGATTTCCAGACAGCAAATGTGATGGTGGTAGAAGGGGAGCCATGGTTCATCGATTACCAGGGAGGAAGAAAGGGAGCGCCACAGTACGACGTCGCCTCGATGCTCTTTGACGCCAAAATTCCTATGGCCGAATCCGACAGGGAATCACTTCTCAGTTACTATATCGATAATTTCTGCAATATCTCAGGGGAGGATAAGGACAAATTCAGAGGTTATTATACCGGATTCAGTATGATAAGGGTAATGCAGGCCCTGGGAGCCTTCGGATTCAGGGGATTGTATGAACAGAAGCCTACATTCACCGACAGCATTGTGCCGGGGGCCAGACTTCTCAACCAGATTGCACTGATGGCAGCACCGCATATCGATCTCCCTGAATTGTATTCAGCTGCCAGAGCCATTCCTGAGACTCCAATTTTCAGGAAGCTGGAGGAAGACAAACATTTTTAAGAATATCCCATGAAGGCAATGATAATGGCAGCCGGTTTTGGGACCCGGATGGGAGAAATAACACAGTCGATACCCAAGGTGCTCGTGGATATCAACGGAAAGAGCCTGCTTCAACATGCTGTGGAGTTCTGCTGCAGCCATGGATTCGACGATATCATTGTTCATGTTCGCTACAAGGCTGCTTTGGTTGAGGACGAGATCAGGCGTCTGAACGGCCTGGGATTCAGGATTTCAGTATCGGATGAAAGGGAATTATTGCTCGAGAACGGAGGAGGACTATACAAGGCAAGAGACTTTTTCGATAATCAACCCTTCCTCGTTTACAATGCCGATATTGTTACCGATCTCGACCTTTCTTCGCTATTTGAATATCATCTTGAAAAAAATGCCCTTGCCACCCTTGCAGTCCGTCAGCGCCCCGGCAGCAGGTTCCTGCTGATCGATAGGGAAGGTGTTCTGCGGGGATGGAGAAATGTGGATACCGGCGAGGAAATATTGAAGACCGTTCCCCGGACGGAACTGATTGAAATCGGATTTTCTTCAGTTCAGATAATCGATCCCGGAATTTTCAGATATATGAAGGAGGGAATTTATACAGTAGTCGATCTTTATCTGGAGCTGGCATCGACGGGCAGAATATTTACCCAACAATTTGATGACGGTTACTGGTTCAATGTAGGAAGCCCGGAAGAGCTGGAAAAAGTCAGAGCATTTCTTAGCAAAATCTAAAATTTTCCATATCCCTTTTAGATTGTAATAATAAATTCTTCCCCAGACCTCGCACCCCGTACCCCGTACCCCGTACCCCGTACCGATTTTAAATCCTCCAGAACGACCTCGTAAATAAAATGAAGAAGGTATAAATTTCAAGCCTGCCGATTATCATTAAAAGACTGGAGATCGCCTTTCCTATGACCGGCAGATGCAGGTAGTTGAAAACCGGGCCTATAGTACCGAATCCGGGTCCCACGTTTCCAAGCGATGAGGCTGCAGCACTGGCAGCAGTCAGGGGATCCAGACCGGTGAAAACGAAGATCACGGCGGCGGCCAGAAAAATAAATATATATATTATTAAGAATGAGGTTGCCGCCAAATTGTTTTGATCGGTTATCGGCTTGTTGTTAACCCTGATCTGACTTAT
>JAFGXK010000010.1 GCA_016936695.1 Bacteroidales bacterium
ATGGCAGCAATGCCAAAAGGCACCAGGAAAGAGAAAAGACTCCTCCAGCCGAAGGACTCTGTCAGCAGGCCTCCTATTATCGGGCCGGTCGACAGGCCAAGGTAGACGGCGGTTACATTTATCCCCATTGCCCTTCCTCTTTCGCCTGCCGGAAATACAGAAGTGATTATAGCCATGCTGGTACCGAAAATCATGGCTCCGGCAATTCCCTGGATTATCCGGAAAGCAATCATCGATGCTATATTCCATGAAAATGCTATAAGCAGGGTCGATAATGTGAACAGTGCCAGACCTGCAGTGAAGATCTTTTTCCTGCCGGCTATATCAGCCAATCGTCCGAAAGGTACAAGGAAGACAGCGGATGAAAGGATGAAACTGCTAATTATCCATCCCAGGCCAATTGCGCTGGCATTAAGATCCTTTCCGATGGACGGCAGGGCCAGGTTTACAGCTGAACCCAGAAAGGGTGTAAGATAAGCAGCAAAGGCAGTTACAACCAGAACTGATTTTTTGAAAGCTTTATCCTGATTGATTTCGGTTTTATCCTGCATGAAGTGCCGATTGATTATTGAGGAACCGTTTATTCCTTTTCCTTCGTGTCGATTATAATTGTTACAGGTCCGTCGTTTACCAGTTCCACCTGCATCATAGCCCCGAATTCACCTGTTGCGACACTCTTTCCCAGGATTCCGGATATCGTGCTTACGAAGTTGTTGTAGAGAGGTATTGCAGTTTCAGGCCGGGCAGCCATTATATAGGATGGTCTGTTTCCTTTTTTTGTAAGGGCATGAAGGGTGAACTGGCTGATAACCATAATATCTCCGCCGGTTTCCATCACAGAGAGATTCATGACGCCGTTGGTGTCGTTGAAGATCCTGAGCCTTGCTATTTTGGCTGCAAGCCACTCCGAATCAGAATTATCATCCGATTCCTCGATACCGAGAAGAAGAAGCAATCCCGGCCCGATTTCCGAATGTTTCCCGCAGTCTGTATCCACCGATGCCCTGGTTACTCTCTGAATCACGCTTCGCATGCATGATATATTTTATGGGGTCAAATATATACATTTATTATATTTGTGGCCTTTACAGGTAATTCATGGATTTCATCACCATCGTCGCAGTAGCCCTTGGTTTGTCATTCGACACCTTTGCTGTTTCCCTATCATTCGGTGTGGTACGGAACAGGATCATTTTCCGTGATGCCATCTGGTTTGGACTCTTAATGGCATTTTCCCAGGCAGGATTTCTCGTATTGGGATATTTTCTTGGTTCGCTGGTAAGCAATTTCATGAAGGCGGCTGATCACTGGGTTGCCCTTGTTCTTCTTACAATACTTGGCATCAGGATGATTATAGCAGGCTTGAAGAAGGATGAGGAGAAGAACGAACGCAGCACAGATTATGACCACCCCATGTCAAGATTGTCAATGGCAATCGGTACCAGTATCGACGCTTTTGCAGTTGGCATCAGCTTTGCTTTTCTAAGCATAAAGATTTGGTATTCGGCAGTGATAATAGGCGCAGTCACCTTCCTTGCATCAATGACAGCCATCAGGATCGGCAAATCGGCAGGAACGAGGCTTGGCAGCAAGGTCGAGATCATAGGAGGTCTGATACTTATAGCCATCGGCCTCAAAATCTTCATTGAGCACACCCTGGGAGCCGTCTGATGGAAGGATCATATATCAGTTTGATATTCCGGCCGGGGGGAAAGTTTTTTTATTGAGCTGGCATCATTCAATCGGGATAAGGAATCGTTGTCTGTTTTCAAATACAGCCATTTCAGAATAACCTGCACTTTTAACCAGTTCATAGGCTTCGTCGAAATACTGTGCCACCCTGGTCGGCATATGAGCGTCGGAATTGACGCAAACGGGAACGTTTTCCTCCCGGAAGATGCTGAGGTATTTGCGGTCGGGGTAGAAATCCCCGACAGGCCGGTTTCTTCCGTTTGTATTGATTTCAAATGCAACATCATGCAGTTTGAAGCTCCGGGCCAGTTTCCTGTAAAGGTTCTCCGGGTCGGTTGACGGTTTGTAGCCGAAAATGGTAACAAGATCGCAGTGTGCAATGATGTCGAACAGTCCTGAAGCGGCAGCAGCTGCAACATGGTCGAAATAATCCTCATAAACCCTGTTGATATCCTTCCCGGCGTAGAATTCCCGTCCCAGGTCGACGGTTTCATTCCCCAGGTAATGGACCGATCCGATCGCATAATCGAGCTTCAGTCCGTTCAGGAATGAATTAATTTCGTTTTCCTTCCCGGGGAAATAGTCAACTTCAAGGCCTTTCCTGACCTTAATACTGCTTGTATTCCGGGCAAGGGTTGAGATGTGCTTAAGGTAAGGTGCGACTCTGGGAGCATTCATGCTCCAGTCGGTTGCATCGTCCCTGAAGAGGGTGAGGTGATCAGCAAAGCCAATTTCCTTAAGTCCGGCCTCAACTGCGTGGCCGATATATTCTTCCGGAGCCGACTTTCCATCGCTGAACCTTGAATGTATGTGATAATCAGTCCTGTAAATCACGATTAGTTAATTAGTTGTTATTCAGCCTTCCGACATAAAAATAAGGCCAAAATTCCAAATAAAACAAAGAAAGCCAATTAAAAGTAAGCCGTAAAATTTTAACTTTGTAAAAAACGGACCTTTGTGGACACCAGGATCAAAACCTGCATATGTGCTGACTGTGAATTCAGGGATGTCGCTTTTTCCAGTCTAAATGACCATTATATCCGCGAATTGTGCAACAATAAGGAAGAGCTTCGCTATTCAAAGGGAGAGATAATAAATCATCAGGGCGATCCCATAACCCATTTCAAATACCTGAAGCACGGGCTGGTCAAGCTTTTTCGAACCACCGACGACGGGGAGCAGCAAATAATAACGATTACCCGGCCCTTTGAATTTGTAAGTACCATGAGCGTTTTTTCGGGTGATAGTTATAAGTACTCTGTGGCCGCATTGGAAGATTCAGTGATTTGTTCTGTCAAAATCGGTTTCATCAGGGACCTTTTCATGAAGAACAGCGAATTTGCTTTCAACCTGTTTGCAAGAGTTTCGAAAATCAGTGAAAAGATAATCGGCCAGACTCTCGACATAAGGCAGAAAAACCTGGCCGGCCGGGTGGCATTTGTTCTTCTTTATCTTATGAAGGATATTTTCAAGTCGCGGGTTTTTGATATCCCTGTCTCAAGGAAGGAGATTGCCGACTATATCGGAATGAGTACGGCAAATGTAATACGCACCCTTTCGGATTTTAAGCGCGACGGGATAATAAGGACAACGGGAAAGACTATCGATATACTTGATATTGACAAGCTGGAAATAATATCAAAGAGAGGGTAATCGGTACCGGCTTATGCTTTTTGTCGCGAAAATTTTCTTTATTTTGGAGGAAGACTATAAACCACTATGCGAAAGACTCATATTCTGGCCGGATTAACTTTGATCCCGGCATTGATGGCAGCACAGCCCGAAAATAAAACCATCCAGTACAGTATGACGGGCTTCCGTCACGGCATTAATTATTTTCCGGTTGTGAAATATCCCGGTGTTCAGTACGAACCGGAGGACAGTCTGACCTTCGGCACCTATCACTCACTTGAGGTTATCTGTTCGTGGCTTCGCCTCTGGGAGAAGGAGTACCCCGGCCTGGTTGAGGTTTATGAGGTTGACAGGAGTTTTGAGGGAAGGCCGATACTTCAGATAACGCTTACTAACAAGGAAACAGGGAAGGACACGGAAAAGCCGGCGGCTTTTTTTGAAGGCGGCAGGCACAGCGGAGAGGTAACCAGCTCCGAATGCGTGATGTGGATGGCTCAGTATCTCCTGGAGAATTACGGAAGAGATCCGGAAATAACTCATCTTCTCGACACCAAAACTATTTATCTGAGACCGGTCAACAATCCCGACGGACATAACCTGTATATGAACACCGCCCAGAGCAACAGGAGTACTGTGAGGCCTGTTGACAATGATAACGACGGGCTGCTCGACGAGGATGCACCTGAGGATATCGATAACGATGGAATGATTCTGACAATGAGATGGAAGGATGAGAAGAAGGGGAATCTCATTCCCGATCAGAAGGATTCTACAGGCAGGATAATGAAACGGGTTCCTGCCGGAGAGGGTATTTATATTTCATCTTCAGAAGGGATTGACAACGATGGCGACGGCCGGATAAATGAAGACGGTATTGGCGGCCTCGATCTTCACAGGAATTATCCCGAAAACTGGAGGCC
>JAFGXK010000105.1 GCA_016936695.1 Bacteroidales bacterium
AGCCTGTGATTTAAGGTATTCTATCCTGCGGCCCGGGCCGCCTTCTGTTCTTACTACACCGGCAATATATTCCTCCACGTCGCAGGTATTTGTAAAAACCATTACCCCAAGGTCAGAGATGCATTTAAGGCTTCCGCTGTAATATCGCCGCTCCCCCGGGCTGTCATTGATCCTGAGAGAAAAATGGTCATTGCCGGTAAGTCCCCTTACGGTCAGAGAATCCACTGTAAAGCTCACTGATTTTCTGAGCTTTACGGCCACCCTGCCTCCGTACAACGCAAAAATTACAGGAACGCCCGATTCGATGGTGACTGGAGAGCCGTCGAAAATATCCAGCTCAAATTTACCATTGATCACTGAAAGAGATGCAGAGGAAGGTTTCCGGTCGGCAAACACCCTCACCTTTACCTGTGCCGGTGCCATTACCGGTAAAAGGGAAACAAGCAATAGTATATTTAGAAAAATCCTTGTCATTTAATACTCACAACTATGATAATCAGGACATCTGACATATCACGAGGGATCTGGCTGCCTTAAAGCCTCCACCATGTCGGATGCCACACGTTCCGACGCACCTTCAGGTCCCAGAATTTCCTTCACCAAAGCATAATCGCGCAGCACCTTTCCCCTTAAGGATCCGCCGGGCAGCACAGCCTCCAGTTCCTTTACCAGGTTTTTTTCGTTAAGTGAATACTGGACCAGTTCCTTAACGGCTTCATAACCGGTAATTAGGTTCACAAGTGAAATGAATCTGATTTTTATCACCGCCCAGGCGATCACCATGGAGATAAAGTCGCCCTTATAGCATACAACCTCAGGTACCCCCATAAGGGCAGCTTCGAGGGTTGCGGTTCCCGATTTCACGAGCGCTGCTTCCGATATATGAAGTATCTCATACGTCCTGTCCCTGATAAGTCTAACCGGATAATCCTTTAATATCCCCTTGTAGAGTTTGTCCGGGAGATTCTTCACCCCTGCCAGGACAAACTGGTAGCCGGGAAAATGTGAAACGGCTTTAAGCATCTCCGGAAGGATTTGCTTTACCTCACTCTTTCTGCTGCCGGCAAGGATGGCGATAACCGGTTTATTATCCAGCCCAAGCGATCTGCGTACTTCATCATCCGGAGGAAGTGCCCTCAATCTCTTTTCCGTCTCATCCAGAAGCGGATTCCCTCGATAAACTGCTTCAACGCCGTGCCTTTGGTAAAATTCAACCTCAAAGGGAAAAATAATGTACATCCTGTCGACATACTGCTTCACTTTTCTTACTCTTCCCTCATTCCATGCCCACAATTTCGGTGAAATATAATAGAAAACCCTTAAACCGGAATTCCTTACAAATTTCGCCATACGCAAATTAAAGCCCGGGTAATCGATCAGAATCACAACATCGGGACTGAATGAATTGATCTGCTGTTTGCAAAGGGTGAACAGCCTGCCAATGGAACCAAGGTTTTTTACAACCTCGACGAAGCCCATGAACGCTGTCTGGCGGTAGTGCATCAGAAGTTCTGCTCCCTCCGACTGCATGAGATCACCGCCCCAGCATCGGATAACTGCTTCCGTATCGAATCGGAACAGTTCCCTGACAAGGTTCGACCCGTGAAGATCGCCCGACTGTTCTCCGGCTATTATGAAATACTTCATAACAGAAACTTTACTGCAAAGACCAGCACTGCCCAGAATATTGTGATTGCAAGTACTCCCCTGGTGGCCCTGAGCATATCGAGCCGGTTAAAAAGCAGGAAAAGGAATATATTTGGAAACACGCAAAGAGAAATTATGTGAGTCAGGATATCTGCCTCAGCTATTCTCCTGAAATATTCCACCGGAGTCCTGTTACCCTCTGAGAAGAGCCAGATTCCTGCGGATATCAGCAACGGGATTATAAAACCGGCAAGGATTCCGATATATTGCCTGTCATATTTCCCGATGAATATCATAAGCTGAATCGTTCCTTCAATGTGTCAATATATTCATGCGCGGTCATGTCGACCGAAACAGGAACAATTGACACATAGTTATTTGCGAGTGCCCATTCATCGGTATCCATTGACTCGGGTTCCTGGTTCTGGAACATCCCGGTGAGCCAGTAATAGGTTCGTCCCATAGGATCTTTCCTCTTTTCGAATTCCTCCTTCCAGTTGCCCTTTGACTGGCGGCAAATTTTAATTCCTTTTATTTCATCCTCGGGCACAGAAGGAATGTTGACATTAAGGCAGATGCCTCTGGGAAGCGTCATTTCGGTAAGTTTCAGCATCACGATCCTGATGAATTTCCTGCATATCGAGAAGTCGGCGGTGCGTGAAAAGTCGCTCATTGAAAAGCCCACAGAGTCGATACCGTACAAACAACCCTCGATGGCAGCTGCCATAGTGCCAGAATAGAGGACGCTTACCGATGCATTGGCACCATGGTTGATTCCGGATACAACCCAGTCGGGCTTCCGCTCAAGCAGCTGGTTTACGGCAAGCTTGATACTGTCGGTAGGTGTTCCGTTGCAGGTATAAACCTTACGGCGATCAGTCTCTTCGAGAAGTTTGACCCTTAGCGGAGTCTTCACCGTGAGTGCCATAGACATTCCCGACATACTTTCCTGGGTTGAAACCAGCACCACCTTTCCGAATTCTTCCATTACTTCAATGAGAGTCCGGAGTCCTGCGGCATACAACCCGTCGTCGTTGGTAACAAGTATCAGTTTGTCGTTCGGTTCAAGAGTCATAGAATCAAGTTTTGATGTGCAAAGATAGATAATTACCCTTAAGCTTAGAGAAATTGTTTACTTTTGCAATCTTGATAAATTTTTCGTTTTATACTGCCGGCCAGGATGAAAGTAACCCACAAACAGGACAAACTTTTAAACAAATCACGATCGGGCAGACGGGCTATAATGAAGTAATTACATAAACTCAATACTTAA
>JAFGXK010000106.1 GCA_016936695.1 Bacteroidales bacterium
CGAGGCTCGAAAGGATCTTCTGGGCTGCAGGAATAAAGATATTCAACATGTATGGCCTTACTGAAACATCTCCCATAATAACCATAAACCGCAATGAAAAGGGCAAAGTAAGGCTGGGGTCGGTAGGAATGACAATCGAAGGCGTTGAGGTAAAGATAGCCGATGACGGAGAGATACTCTGCAAAGGCCCGAACGTAATGGCAGGTTATTACAATGATCCTGAGATGACGAGCTCGGCTTTTGATGAGGACGGCTGGTTCCGCACCGGTGATGTGGGACGTATTGAAGACGGGAAATTCCTGATGATAACCGACAGGAAGAAGGAAATATTCAAGCTCTCGAACGGCAAGTTCGTGGCGCCTCAGCTGATTGAAAACCTGTTCAAGGAATCGCTTATGATCGACCAGGTAATGGTTGTCGGGGAACATGAAAAATTTGCAAGTGCTATCATTTCACCCAATTTCAAATATTTTGAGGAGTGGAGAAAAGAGAAAAGGTTATTATGGTCCGATCCTTCGGAACTGATCCGGCATCCTGAAATAACCAATGCATTCAACAGTGAAATCGAACTGGTAAACAAACGGCTCAATCCGCCCGAACGGATCAGCCGTTTCAGGCTGGTTCCGGATGAGTGGAGCCCCGCCACCGGGGAATTATCACCAACCCTCAAACTCAAACGTCAGTTTATTTCGAACAAGTACCAGGATATCCTGGATCAGATCTATATGAAGTAACACTGGCGCCACATCACTCAGAAATAATAATGAAGATCACCAGGGTTACAGACCGGAAGACCAGAAGGGATTTCCTGAAGGTTCCGAAAAAGCTATATAAGGATGATGAGGTTTGGGTATGCCCGCTCGACAACGATATCGAGGCCGTATTTGATCCGGCAAAGAACCCCTATTTCGGACACGGTGAGGCTGAAAGATGGATCCTGTATGATGACAAAAACAATCTGGCTGGCAGGGTAGCAGCCTTTTATGACACAAACCTGTGCAATACCTGGGAACAGCCTACCGGTGGAATGGGTTTCTTCGAATGCATAAACAACAGGGATTCTGCTTTCCTGCTGTTTGACACTGCCAGGGAATGGCTGAAAACAAAGGGCATGGAGGCGATGGACGGCCCGATTAATTTCGGAGAGAATGATAAATACTGGGGATTGCTGGTGAATGGCTTTACCCATCCCTCCTTCGACATTGCATATAATCCCCGATATTACCAGGATCTTTTCGAATCGTACGGGTTTCTGACCTATTATAATATGGAAGGATTTCATCTCGACATAACCAAACCCCTCCCTGAAAGATTCATGAAGATAGCCGGCTGGGTAGCAGCAAAGCCCGGGTATGAGTTCAGGCACTTTACATGGAAGGAACAGGACAAATTCTCAATCGATTTTGCAAAAGTATTCAATGAGACCTGGCCTACTTTCAGGACAAATTTCGAACCTCTCGAGGATGTGTATATAAAAGGAGTCCTGAAAAAGGCAAAACCGATTATTGACGAGGAATTTATCTGGCTGGCTTATTTCAACGGTGAACCTATCGGCATTTACCTGATGTTCCCCGATTTCAACCAGATACTCAAACACCTGAACGGCAAGCTCAATCTGCCCGGCATCATAAAGTTTCTTTACCTCAGGCAGCGAAAGACCATAACCAGGGCAAGAGGCGTGCTGATGGGTGTTGTCCCAAGATTTCAGGGCCTCGGGATTGAATCGGCTTTCATCCTGAACCTCAGAAAAGCATTTGACAGGAAACCCCATTACACTGAAATTGAATTCTCATGGGTTGGAGATTTCAATCCGAAAATGAGGAAAATATTCATTACCGTCGGGAGTATGTCTGTAAAAAACTATAAGACATACAGGTACCTTTTCGACCGGACGAAGGAATTTAAAAGACACCCTATACCAGATTTTAAAAACTGATACAAATGGAATATGATGTTATAGTAATTGGAGCCGGACTTGGAGGCCTTACTGCCGGTGCAAAGCTGGCCAGGGAAGGAAAAAAAGTCCTGGTAATTGAACAGCACAGTATACCCGGAGGTTGCGCCACAAACTTTACCCGCGGAAGTTATACCCTCGAAGTGGGTTTGCATGAGATGAACGGGCCCTCCCCTGCCGATATGAAAACAAGGGTCTTCAATGATCTGGAAGTCACCGGAAACGTAGAATTCCTGAAAGTCCCGGAGTTTTACCATTTCACCAACGGGCGGCATTCAATTACCATTCCCCACGATCCTGAAAAAGCCAAGGAAGTCCTGGCAAATGAATTTCCGGGAGAAACTGCAGGTATACAAGCCTACTTTGACCAGGTACTCAATCCAAAAAGAAAAACTTCCGTTCCCGGCCAGGAAAAGGAAAGAAGCATAGGTGAATTCCTCGACTCAATTATAGGCGATGAAGATCTCAAACTGGTCCTCCTGGGCAATCTGGGATATTTTCATGATGATCCCTATTCCCTGTCGTTAACCTATTATTCAGTTGCACAGGGAAGCTATTACAAAGGAGGCGGGAGCTTTATACAAGGAGGATCGCAGAAGCTTTCCGATTATCTTGCCGGTTTTATAAGGAGTCATGGCGGAGAGGTGCTGTTAAATCATCTGGTCACAGGTCTGATACCTGAGGGCAAACGGCTTGCCGGAGTGAGTTTCAGAAAGCAGACAGGTACTTCATCAGCGACAATTACTGCATATGCTGATGAGATAATAGCCAATATGTCAATGCCCGGACTGAGGGAATTACTGCCCGAAGAGGATGCCCTGAGAATTTCAGATGCTATCAGGGGACAGAGACCGGGGGCATCGCTTCTGACGATTTATTTTGGTTTCAAAAATTCCCTTAAGGAATCAGGGAGCCGGTATTACTCAACATTTGTCTACGACAGTTCTGTCAGGACCCAGTCAGATATCCTGAAGAACAACAGGAGTGATTTCGAACACAGAAGTTTCGCTTTCGTGGATTATGGCCAGATCGATTCAAGACTTGCCCCGGAAGGTAAAAGCGTCGGAGCCGTCTGTTGCATTGATTATACAGCCGACTGGGAGAAGCTCTCCAGGGAAGAATACAAAAGGAAGAAAGAGTATGCAGCCCAGGTATTCATCCGGAGGCTTGAGAACCTCATGCCGGGCTTTTCAAGCTGTCTGGAGTATTACGAAGTCGGTACCCCTTTGACTGTGAAGAGGTACACTCTTAATCCGGAAGGTGCTGTCTACGGATTCGCCCAGGTGCCTTCAAAACCTCCGGTAAATTATGCGGGAATCTTTGACAATCTGCACTTTGCATCAGCCTGGGGAAGCCTGGGCGGAGGATACTCCGGAACTATATTAAGCGGATACCTTTGCGCTGTAAGTCTTCTCAGAAAGAAATAGAACGGGATCATCTATTTCTGTGATCCAATCCTTTTGATCCTTCTTCCCACAGTCTGATTAATCGTAATGGGGACTTTCTCTTCTATAGTATTTGCAGAATCGAGATGGAGGGCTCTGACATCCGAAATGCATATAAGCCGTGAAAAGCTGTGAAGAGTAAGGGTCAGTGTTTCGATGTTTGACAGCTTATAGTCGTTGGGCATAACCCTGTCAATCAGAATAAACTTGAAATCAGCCGGAATCAGGTGTTTCCTGAGCGAGTCATAACTGCTTTCAAGCTTTATTTCTCCCGATCCTGTAAGATCTTCAAGCACTTCCCTGAAATACAGATTTATACTGGATTCCACCTTGAACCCGATGTGGAAGTCAACCCTGATTAAAATCCCCGGTATTATCTGAGTAAGCTGGTAGTCCATTCTGTCGGGTTCATCAACCTTGTCAACGTGCAGGAACCAGTATGTTTCTGCCCTTTTGGGCTGTTTAAGGAATATAGAGTGGATCACTTTCGATTCAACCTGGTCGATCCTGTTGGCTTTAATAATATAGACCAGGTTTGTTGCTGTTTTCGGAACTGAGTCATCCTTTACCAGATCCCTGAACATATCCGTGTATTTATTAAGGTTGGTAAAGGTTACATAACGGTTCTTGAGCTTTCTTCCGAAATACCATCCATACATGATAATGAAGAAAATCAAGGCGGCCAGTATGGTAAACCACCCGCCGCTGGTAAATTTATTAAGGTTGGCGATAAGGAAGCTTCCTTCTATTGTAAGGTAAACCATTAAAAGAAGTGATATCAGCCTGTGATTCACTCCTTTCTGGAAAAGATAATACGAAAGCAATAATGTCGTCATTATCTCTGTAATGGTGATTGCCAATCCATAAGCCGCACTCATATTATCTGACTTCTTAAATGCCAGCACCACCACCGAGCATGCAATCCACAGAAACCAGTTTACTACCGGCAAATAGACCTTTCCCGTTATTTTGGCAGGGTTCAGGACATTAAGCTTTGGCAAGAAGTTCAGAGAAATGGCCTCGCTGACCAGTGTGAAGGATCCGCTTATGATAACCTGGCTGGCGATTATGGCGGCCACTGTGGCCAGCATAATCCCGGGCAGGAGCAGCCAACCCGGCATTAATGCAAAAAACGGATTGACATCTGAGCCAAGGCTGAAATTCACCAGCAGCCAGGCGCCCTGTCCGAAGTAATTCAGCAGGAGACATAATTTTACAAAAATCCACGACACCCTGATGTTTGCCATTCCGCAATTGCCCATATAAGCGTACAGTGCCTCCACCCCTGTGGTACTAAGGAATACGGCTCCCAACAATATGAATCCTCCGGGAAATTCAGAAAGAAACCTGAGAGCATATACAGGATTTACTGCTTTAAGAATGCCAGGATTCAGGATCAGCTGGGATAGTCCGAGAGCTCCGAGCATCAGCAACCATATCATCATTATAGGGCCAAATGATGAACCTGCGAAATTTGTCCCGAACTGCTGGATGAAGAAAAGCGCTGCAAGTATGATTATCACTATCGGGACCACCGGGATTTCCGTATTGACCATCCGCAATCCTTCGATGGCAGATGTGACTGTTATTGCAGGAGTGATGACTCCATCGGCAATCAGGGCAGCTCCGCCTATCATAGTTAAAATGGCTGCCCAGGAGGTTTTTTTCCTCAAAAGTGCAAAAAGGGCAAAGATGCCCCCTTCTCCGTTATTATCAGCCTTCAGCACAATAAGGATATGCTTTATTGTAGTTGAAAGGGTGAGAGTCCAGAAGATGCAGGAAAGTGAACCGAAAATAAGCAATTCAGAAAAGTTTTCCCTGCCCCCGATCAGAATAGCCCTCATAGCATAAAGGGGACTTGTGCCCAGGTTCGCGAACACAATCCCCATCGTGACTATAACCCCTGTCAGAGAGAGCTTTTTGATATCCGGGCGATAACCCGCGCTGTTCATTATTTTAAGGAATCAGTTTTTGGATCGTGCCAATCAGGCCGGCAAATTTAATAATTCTTAAATTTAGGCATTCTTTATACAGGATAATTTTATGTTGAGAAAAATCTTACTAACTATCTGCCTTTTACCGGCCGCTCTCCTGCTTTCAGCACAGGAAGAGTGCCAGAGTGGCAGTAAACTCTCCCTCCTTTTCATCGGCGACATCATGGGACATGACGAACAGATTGCCTCAGCCTGGAACACCGAAACCGGGAATTATGAATACGATGATGTTTTTCGCTATGTCAGAAATGAGATTTCCGAAGCCGACATAGCCGTGGCAAACCTGGAGGTCACACTTGGAGGTAGTCCCTACAAAGGATATCCTGCCTTCAGTTCTCCCGCTTCCCTTGCCTCAGCCTGCATGAACGCCGGGATCGATGTGCTGGCCACCGCCAATAATCACTCGGTCGACAGGGGGAAGAAAGGAATCCTGAATACCATCCGGAGGCTCGACAGCCTGGGGATCAGACACACCGGAACATTTGCTGATTCAATCTCCAGGGACACGCTCAGCCCGATGATAATTGAAAAAAACGGTATCTCTGTCGCACTTCTGAACTATACATACGGGACCAACGGACTTAAGGTACCTTCCCCGGCTATTGTAAATATGCTTGATACAAACCTGATAGCTTCCGATATTGCAAAGGCAAAGGCTCTGAATCCCGATGTTATAATCCCCTTTGTTCACTGGGGTATCGAATACGACACACTTCCGTCGGCGGAACAGACCAGGCTGGCCGGGTTCTTTTTAACCAGGGGCGCCGATCTGGTAATCGGATCACATCCTCATGTGCTTCAGCAGATGGAATGGACCTTAACCGACTCATGCCGGAACGACCGGATAGTGGTCTACTCCCTAGGCAATTTCGTTTCGAACCAGCGGACAATCCGGAGGGACGGCGGTGCGATGGTGAGGATTGAACTTGAAAAGACCGGCAGTCTCACTTCGGTTGCACGGGCAGGTTATTATCTGACCTGGGTGCATACTCCGGTCGAGGATGGCAAAAAAAGGTTCTATGTCCTTCCATGTTCGGTATTTGAGAATAAACCCGAACACTTCACCAGACCTTCGGATTACCAGAAGATGAAGCTTTTCATCCGGAACTCCAGAAACCTTCTGAACTCCGGGAATTCCGGGATACAGGAGATAATACACTCAGAAGAAGGTTGGATATATTGAATTAATTCATATCATTGCAGATGTTGGCAGGGCTCTCCGTTAAATTATAATAAACCAATTTGTGGAAAACTCCATAGCGCTACTATCGGCAACAGCAGTATCACTGGGCTTTATCCATACCATACTGGGTCCCGATCATTACCTGCCCTTCATAGTGCTGAGCGAGGCAAGAAAATGGAATGTACGGAAAACAATGCTGATTACTTTTCTGTGCGGCCTTGGGCATGTCTTCAGTTCTGTTCTGCTCGGCTTTGCAGGAATTGCAATTGGTTTATCGGTCAACCGGCTTGTATCGGTTGAATCATTCAGGGGAAATATTGCTGCCTGGTTGTTCATAGCTTTCGGACTTGTATACATGATAATCAGCATAAGAAATCTTTACAGAAGGAAGAAGCACACTCATCCTCATTTTCACCGCGACAGCGGAAGCCATGTCCACGAACACAGCCACATTTCGGAGCACACCCATGTCCATGAGACAGATAAAGCCCGGACCACCCCATGGATACTTTTCCTGATATTCGTATTCGGACCATGCGAGCCGCTTATCCCGGTACTCATGTACCCGGCTGCAGAGAACAATATACACGGAACGATAGTTGTTGCACTCCTTTTCTCAATAGTAACTATTGCCACCATGATGGGTGTCGTCCTTGCCTTTAAACTCGGCTTCAGCAAGATTAACCTGAAGCCGGTGGAAAAGTACAGCAATGTGATCGCCGGGGCAACGATCTTACTCTCAGGCGTAGCCATAAGGTTTCTGGGGCTGTAGTAAATGGCGCAAGGCTCAGGGCAGGAAGGCATGAAGGCAGGAAGGCATTAAGGCAAAAAACTGTAAGCATAAACCGTATGTCTTGCGCCTTGTGTCTTGTGTCTTGTGTCTTGCGTCATTTATATCCGAGCCCTGAGTTGAGTGATTTATTTGCATTTAATTATTAGCTTTGCAAAAACTGATATCCCTGATGAGTTACGATTACAATACACAACGGAAAAGAATGGCACTGCCCGAATACGGCAGGAATGTCCAGAAGATGGTGGATCACATTAAAACCCTCCAGGACAGGGATGAACGGAACCGTGCAGCAAAGACCATAATACAGATAATGGGGAATCTGAATCCCCAGATCCGTGATATAGGCGACTTCAAGCATAAATTATGGGATCACCTGGCCATAATTGCCGATTTCACTCTCGACATCGATTCGCCTTTCCCTCCGCCCGAGCGCGAGAAATTAGTGGCAAAACCCAATGAGGTTCCTTATCGTCAGGGTGACATAAGGTTTCTTCACTACGGCAGGATAATAGAGCTGATGATTGGTGCGGCTGTCCATCTCGACGAAGGCAAAGAGAAGGAGTATTTCACCAACCTGATAGTGAACCAGATGAAGAAATCCTACATCACCTGGAACAGAAGCCAGGTAAGTGATGAAGTAATCTTCAATGATCTGAAACTACTGTCGCGCGGAAGGCTTAAGATAACTGAAGGCATAAAGATACTTGAGGTCAAGGATCTGATACCTCCTGTCAAGAAGAAGCCTCAGCAGGGCAGGCCTCAGGGGAGACAACAGAACAAGCCTTACAACAAGAAAAAAGTATATAACCGCCATTAATGGGTAGTTTTATTGTTGAGGGAGGCAGGCCGCTCCGGGGTGAGATTGTACCGCAAGGTGCAAAAAATGAAGCCCTGCAGGTAATATGCGCCACCCTCATTACTCCCGAAAAAGTTACAATTTCAAACATCCCTGATATAAGCGATGTAAACAGGCTGATCGAGCTGATCAGCTGTCTGGGCGTAAAAATTTCAAGAGAGTCAGGTTCAGCCATGAGCTTTGAAGCTATTGACATCGACCTTGATTATCTTCAGACTCAGCAATTCAGGACCCAGAGTTCAAGCATAAGAGGCTCAATCATGATAGTGGGCCCTTTACTGGCACGATTCGGGCGTGCCTTTATCCCCAAACCCGGGGGCGACAAGATAGGGCGCCGAAGGGTTGACACCCATTTTACAGGATTCACTAAGCTTGGAGCAAAATTCGAATTTGATACCACCGATCCCTTTTACCGGGTTGAAGCCAATTCGCTGACAGGAGCTTACATCCATCTTGATGAAGCGTCAGTGACCGGTACTGCTAATATTATAATGGCCGCTGTACTTGCCAGTGGTAGAACGACCATCTACAATGCTGCCTGTGAACCCTATATTCAGCAGTTGTGCAGGATGCTGGTATCAATGGGCGCAAGGATAGAGGGCATCGGGTCAAACCTTCTTCATATCGACGGCACATCACAGCTTGGAGGCTGCCGCCATACCATTCTGCCCGACATGATCGAGATAGGGTCGTTCATAGGGCTTGCAGCGATGACCGGATCGGAGATCACCATAAAGGATGTCTCTTATGAGAATCTCGGGATCATACCCGACTCGTTCCGGAGACTTGGAATAAATATTGAACGAACCGCCGACGATATATTCATCCCCAGGCATGATCACTATGAGATTGAGACCTTTATCGATGGTTCGATAATGACGATATCGGATGCCATATGGCCAGGACTGACTCCCGATCTCCTCAGCGTTTTTCTGGTCACTGCCACCCAGGCAAAGGGAGCTGTGCTTATCCACCAGAAAATGTTTGAAAGCCGCCTGTTCTTTGTCGATAAACTCATTGACATGGGCGCGCAGATAATTCTGTGCGATCCGCACAGGGCGACCGTGATCGGAATGGACAAGATGATAAAACTGAGGGGGACAACAATGTCGTCGCCCGACATCAGGGCAGGAGTAGCCTTGCTTATAGCAGCACTTTCGGCCGAAGGAAAAAGTGTTATACACAATATTGAACAGATCGACAGAGGCTATCAGCAGATAGATACCCGTCTGAATGCCCTCGGGGCATCAATCACCAGGACTTAATAATTACCGGATTTTCAGTCTGCTGACCGACAACAATTTTTCAACTAAATCATCATAAACCGGTCCGGGTTCCGTTTCTGTCAAATTGTCAAATACCTGACGTTGGCAGATATTTTGCTTACCTTAGGTATAATTCAGAAAAACTAATTAGTAATGGTCAAAAAGAAATTTTTTTCAACGGGCGGGGATAAGGAAAAAAATAACACCGAAACAACTGAAAACAAAGATAATGCAACGGCTCAGGATACTGAAGAGACCGATCATGCAGAGATGACTTCCGATGGCGCAGCTGAAGCTGATCAGCCTGAACAGGTTGCTGAGGCTAAAGAGGAAGCTGACAAAAATAAGGATGAACAGAGGGTAATACTGGAAAAACTGGCAGAGATGCAGGACAAATACCTCAGGCTGTCAGCTGAATTTGACAATTACAGAAAACGTACCCTGAAGGAAAAGATGGATATCTCAAAATACGGAGGGGAAGAGGTTCTGAAAGACATTCTGCCGGTGATTGACGATTTCGAAAGGGCCTTGAAACATATGGAATTATCTGAGAACTGCCAGGGAGTAAAGGAGGGTATAATTTTGATATACAACAAATTAGTTGAGTACCTGAAACGTAACGGAGTCAGCGAGATTCCAGCCCTTAACGAGACCTTCAACGTGGATCTTCACGATGCCACAGCCAGGATTCAGGTTCAGGAAGAAGAAAAGAAGGGTAAGGTGGTGGAAGTTTTGCTGAAAGGCTATTACCTTAAGGATAAGATTTTAAGACATTCAAAGGTTATAATAGGAGACTAAATAAAAGAAACAAACGCGCGGGATGGAAAAGAGAGATTATTATGAGGTGCTTGGCGTGTCGAAGGAAGCAACTAAGGAGGAGATAAAGAAAGCATACCGGAAACAGGCATTGAAGTATCATCCCGACAAGAATCCAGGAGACAAGGTTGCCGAGGAGAAATTCAAGGAAGCAGCTTCTGCCTATGAGGTTCTCAGCAACGATGATAAACGTGCCAGATATGACCGTTTCGGCCATGCGGGTGTGAGCGGTGGAGGCGGAAACGGCTTTGGAGGCTCCGGAATGACCATGGAGGACATTTTCTCATCATTCGGAGACATTTTCGGAGATGCCTTCGGTGGGTTTGCCGGATTCGGAAGTGCTCGCAGAGGAGGTGGAAGAAGAGTAAATAAGGGAAGCAACCTGAGAGTGAAGGTAAAACTTGACCTTCAGGAGATATCCGCCGGAGTTGAGAAAAAGATCAGGGTAAACAAGTATGTAAGCTGCAGTGCATGCAACGGAACAGGCGCTGCTGACGCGAACAGCATGACCACATGTGCGACCTGCCACGGATCGGGACATGTAACCCGTATAGCCAATACCCTGCTGGGGCAGATGCAAACAACTTCAGTCTGTCCGACGTGCAACGGCGAGGGAAAAACCATAACCAAAAAGTGCCCTGTCTGCTACGGCGAGGGGATAGTACAGAAGGAAGAAATTATAAAAATCAATATTCCGGCCGGTGTTGCCAGAGGGATGCAGATGAATGTCGAAGGCAAGGGCAATGCAGCACGGCGCGGAGGAATAAACGGCGACCTGCTTGTTGTGATCGACGAGCAAGATCATCCCGACCTTATCAGGGAGGGCAACGATCTTATCTACAACCTTTTCATCAGCATCCCCGATTCAATTCTGGGAACTAATGTAGAAGTGCCAACCGTAGAAAACAAGGTTAAGATCAGGATAGAGCCAGGCACCCAGCCCGGAAAGATACTCCGACTCAGGGGAAAGGGCCTGCCCGAAGTAAACGGATACGGCAGGGGCGACCTTCTTGTAAACGTAAATGTGTGGATCCCCAAAAGCATTTCAAGGGAGGAATCAAAGATTATTGAAAAGTTTAAGGACAGTGACTCATTCATTCCAAAGCCAGACAAAGACGACAAAGGCTTTTTTGAAAGAATGAGAGGTTACTTTCAGTAGGCTTTACCTGAGCCCTTCCCCCAGGCAAAACCCATTCATCTCCGCTCCGTTTACCCGCGGGTGATTCAGTTTTTTTTGCTGAATCAATATGTGCATTCGTTTGAAATCGCTCCAGTTCTTAAGAGTTTTCTATATTTACATCTCATTTTTATCCATACACCATATTGAGATGGCACTCTTTGAAGCAAGAAACATTACAAAACAGTTCGGATCATTGTATGCACTTAACAAAGTGAGCATATCCGTACCCGAACAATCAATCTTCGGACTGCTTGGACCGAACGGAGCCGGAAAAACAACACTGATAAGGATTATCAATCAGATCACGGGCCCCGATTCGGGAGAGCTCTTCCTGAACGGACAAAAGCTGAAGCCGGAGGATGTAACCTCCATAGGCTATCTTCCGGAAGAGAGAGGATTATACAAAAAAATGAAAGTTGGGGAACAAGCCCTCTATTTTGCCCGCTTGAAGGGACTCTCAAAAGCGGAAGCCATGAGACGGCTCAAATACTGGTTCCAGAAACTCGACATGATCGACTGGTGGGGGAAAAAAGTGGAGGAGCTTTCGAAGGGAATGCAGCAGAAGGTACAGTTCGTAACCACAGTACTGCATGAACCCCGTCTGCTTATTTTTGATGAACCGTTTTCGGGGTTCGACCCGGTAAACACCAACGTAATCAAGAATGAAATCCTTTTCCTGAGGGAAAGAGGTGCCACAGTCATCCTGTCGACACACAGCATGGGATCGGTTGAAGAACTCTGCGACAACATAGCGCTGATCAACAAGGCAAAAACCATTCTTGAAGGGAAGGTCGATGATATCAGAATGCAGTGGGCAGGCGACGAATACGAAATAGTTTTTGAAGGGGATGTAACATTGCCGGGAAACGGTGAGCTTAAGGTTCTCGAAAAACATATTGAAGACAACAAGAGCATCATAAGATTCAAAACGGGCAGCAACAAAAACACTAACCAGATACTGGCTGAAGCTGTCAGCTTCGGCAGAGTTATCTCATTCAACCCTGCCCTCCCCTCAATGAACGACATATTTATCAGGGTAGTTGAAACCCGGAATTAACCCTCTCCAGTCAAAAAATGATTTAATCCGTTAACAATGAATAAAATCTCCACAATAATAAGCAGGGAATACATGACCAGGGTCAGTAAAAAGTCATTTATAATTATGACAATCCTGGCCCCCATCCTGATGGCCGCACTGATAATTGTCCCGACAGTCCTGATGGCAACTCAGGAAATGGATTACAAGAAGATAGCTGTTATCGAGGATAATACCGACCTTTTCAGGGGAGCGCTAAAGAACTCCGGTACCCTTGAGTTTGACTACGTAGACAATGTAAATGTCGATGATCTGAAAAAGACATTTGAACAGGCTGGCTATTACGGGATCCTTTATATTTCGTCCGAGCTGGTAAATACACCGAATGCCATTCAGCTTATTTCGAAAAAACAGCCTCCGATTGCTGATCTCCAGTATATTGAAAACCTGCTCGAAAAGGAGATTGAGAAGCAGAAACTGATGGCATACAACATCGAGAACCTTGATGAGATAATGAGGAATGTCGAAAGTAATGTCTCGATCCAGACCCAGAAGATCGACGATGCCGGCCAGGTAAAGGAGACCAGCACCGGTATTGCCATGGCACTGGCATACATAGGCGGCTTCCTGATGTATATGCTTGTCTTCATGTTCGGATCGCAGGTGATGAGAGGAGTTATCGAGGAAAAGACCAGCCGCGTTGTGGAGGTCATTGTTTCATCTGTCAAGCCTGTCCAGCTGATGATGGGAAAAATCATTGGCATTGCCCTGGTTGGACTTACCCAGTTCATGATATGGGTGTTGCTTACATTTGCAATTGTGGGAGTTGTAAGAGCCACCGTGCTGAAAGATAAAAATATCACGGAGATTACCCAGACTGGACCACAGAGCCTCATGGATGAAGAGCAGCAGGCTGAGGTGCAGGCACAGATTCAACAGGCAAATCCCGAACTTGCCGAGTTCAGCAAGTTGTTTGAGAGTGCAATGAACCAGCCGTGGGGACTGATCATTTTCTCATTCATTTTCTATTTCATAACCGGCTATCTATTATATGCTTCCATCTTTGCAGCCATAGGATCGGCTGTTGACAATGAGACAGAAACACAGCAGTTCATGCTTCCGGTAACAATTCCCATAATACTGGCTCTGATGGTTGCGATGGGGACCATGCAGAATCCCGAAAGTTCACTCTCGCTTTGGTGCTCAATAATCCCGCTTACTTCACCGATAGTGATGATAGCAAGAATCCCGTTCGGAGTACCTGCCTGGCAACTGGTCCTTTCCATGGCGCTGATGGTTGTAACATTCATCGCTTTCGTCTGGATGGCAGCCAAGATTTACCGGACAGGCATACTGATGTACGGAAAGAAAACATCGTGGAAAGAAATGTGGAAATGGCTGATGTACTCCGGGTAAGCAGTAAAGGTTGCTGAATGGACCGGACTAACTATACTTAACAATCTGCCTGATCGGCATGATCGGCATTACAAACATTATTCAATATGTCACGAATCCTGGTAATAGATGATGAACGGGCTATCAGAAACACTCTGAAAGAAGTTCTGGAATATGAGAAGCATGAGGTTGATCTTGCGGAAGACGGGCCGTCGGGTATTGAGATGTTCGGCAGCAATTCCTATGACATAGTGCTATGCGACATAAAGATGGCAAAGATGGACGGCATTGAGGTGCTTCAGAAGATTTCTGAAACCTCTTCCGATGTACCGGTAGTCATGATTTCGGGCCACGGTAATATTGATACTGCCGTTGATGCGATAAAAAAGGGTGCCTACGATTTCCTTGAAAAGCCGCTCGACCTTAACCGGCTTCTCATAACCATCCGTAATGCCACCGACAAGTCGACCCTGATCACCCAGACTCAGGTGCTTAAGAACAAAGTAAGCAAGATGTATGAGATAGTAGGGGAATCTGAGCCGATAGTAAGGGTTAAGCAGATGATCGATCGTGTTGCGCCGACTGAGGCAAGGGTACTGATTACCGGCGCCAATGGAACGGGAAAGGAGCTTGTTGCCCATCAGATTCACGAAAAGAGCAGCCGGGCAAAAGCGCCCTTTGTAGAAGTTAACTGCGCGGCAATTCCGTCAGAACTTATCGAAAGTGAACTGTTCGGCCACGAAAAAGGCTCTTTCACCTCAGCCATAAAACAAAGGATTGGCAAATTCGAGCAGGCAAACGGCGGCACTCTGTTCCTCGATGAGATAGGGGACATGAGTCTGTCGGCCCAGGCCAAGGTATTGAGGGCACTTCAGGAAAACAAAATAACAAGGGTCGGATCAGACAAGGACATTCACGTCAATGTCAGGGTAATAGCAGCTACAAACAAGAATATCAGGAAGGAGATTGAGAACAATACCTTCAGGGAGGATTTGTATCACAGGCTGAGCGTAATAATTATCCATGTGCCAACCCTCAACGAACGCTCTGACGATATCCCGATCCTTGCCGAACATTTCAACACGCTGATATGCGGAGAATACGGGATGAGTAAAAAAATTATCCGGGAAGATGCCATTCAGGAACTGCAGAAGATAGAATGGACAGGAAATATAAGGGAATTCAGGAATGTGCTGGAAAGGTTAATCATTCTGTGCAGGGATGAGATAACCGGTGCCGACGTGATGGCTTATGCACGTCCGGTTTCAGGATCTCATATCCTGTAGTCAGGATATGACCTAAAATCTGAAGTATATAAAAGGCATTGTTGCGAAACTGCCCATCCTGAAAAGAAGGAATCCGGCAATGAGCACAAGGATCATCTGAAGGGCCAGTGGCGTATTGATGAATAATCCTCTGTACCATTCCTTGAATTTCTCGGGGAGAAAATGTATGATGTAACCTGCAGCCATTAGTGCAAATGCACCGCTGTAGACATGAAATATTGTTCCGAATGAGGCAGGAACAAAGTCATTGAATATCTGCCTGAGCATCAGCACCACGCTGTGCATGTTCTGTGCCCGGAAAAATATCCAGCAGAAGCTTACGAAATTGAATGTCAGAAATACCGACACAGCCGTTGCCAGCCGTCCCTTATGAACCGGAATCCCGAAAAGGTATCCCTTTATTTTATTAATTGCCAACCCTATCCCATGCAGTCCTCCCCAGATGACGAACCTGAGGCTTGCCCCGTGCCAGAGTCCTCCGATAAGCATGGTTAACATCAGGTTTGCCAGGGTGCGCAGCCTTCCCTTCCGGTTTCCTCCCAAGGGTATGTATAGATAATCCTTGAGCCATCTTGACAGTGAGATGTGCCACCTTCTCCAGAAATCGGTAAGATCCAGGGCTTTGTAAGGTGAGTTGAAATTAACAGGCAGGCGGAAACCCAGGATCAGCGCTATGCCGATGGCGATATCAGTATATCCTGAAAAGTCACAATAAATCTGAAGCCCGTATCCATATACAGCTATCAGGTTTTCGAATCCCGAATAAGCCGTTGGCAGTTCAAAAACCCTGTCGATGAAATTGACCGCTATGAAATCAGAGATTATTATTTTCTTCGTCAGTCCCTTCACTATCAAAAACACGGCATGGCTGAACTCCCTCCTTGTAACGCTATATTCCCTGTAAAGCTGAGGAATGAACTCCGAAGCCCTGACAATAGGTCCGGCAACCAGCTGGGGAAAGAAAGATACGTAGAACCCGAAGTCGCTAACATTCCTTACGGGCTTCAGTTTCGTCCTGTACATGTCGATCGTATAACTGAGCGACTGGAAGGTGAAGAATGAGATCCCCACCGGAAGCACGATAGAGCTAATATCGAAATTCGTACCCAGCATGCTGTTCGACATGGCACCGAGTACATCCGTAACCACTATGGAAGTACCAAACAAATCGTTTATTGTCTGCACAAAAAACCCTGTATACTTGAAATAGGCCAGAAGTCCGATATTCGACACGATACTGAGCACCAGGAAAAATCTCTTTCCTGCTTTGGTCCCCGATCTGTAAATCAGTAGTCCGCAGGTGTAATCAATAAGTGTGACAAAAACCAGCAGGAGGAGGAATAGCCCTCCTGCCTTGTAATAGAAGAAAAGGCTCACCAGCAGGAGGTAAAAATTTCTTACAAACATTTTTTTGTAAAACAGGATAAATCCTGCAAGGACCAACAGGAAGAAAATCCAGAAGGCCGGTGATGTAAAAATGAATGTTTTGGCCGGGTCGTAGGTGAATATATCTGTGATGATCGTCTTCAGAAAAGCCTGCCGGGGTTTGGCGTCAACAACGGGACCAGCTGCGTTATACTTTGCAAGGGCAGAAGTATCGATATGAACGACAGGCGGGATTTTAACTATAGGATCAGGTGCCTTCTGAGTAAAAAGGTCCCTTACCATCAGTTGTGCAAGTTTGTCGGCTCCCTGATCGGTCAGGTGAACATAATCGGGTTTAGCCAGGGGAGGATTCATATTGAACCATCTCACAATGGACGACTGTCCTCCCATTGCTGTGCGTGCATCCCAGAAAGCAGCTCCTGTTAATTCAGCTGCATTCCTCTGGGCGTTAATAATCTTGGGAATATTCGGATATGATTTCACCCTCGTTCCATCCTGAAAGGCCATGTCAGTAAGTCCGACCACCAGCAGGCCGGTTTCGGGAGATATCTCCCTGAGAAGATCGATCTGGCGGGTTAGCCCTTTTTCATAATATGAATAATCATTCCTGATGGTTGTGGCAAGATTCAGTCCATAGTGTATCACAACCAGGTCGGGCTTCAGAAGGTCATATGCCTCCTTCAGGTTATCACTCCCAACCATGGTGAACTCAAGTCCGGCACTTCCTCTCTGCGGGATATTGTCAACCACAATCCCGGTACTGCTCTCGATGCTTATACCGTAAAGGTCGGGACTTGTATTGCCTGAAAAATCGATAAGTATGTTACGCGAGTTGTACAGCTTACATACGTACTCAGTCATTCCTTCCGATGATTTAAGGGTGTCGGTAATAACGGGATTGTCTCCTGATTTTATCTCGATCTTCACATCACCCTGGTTGTTCCTGTAGAAGAGCCTTAGATAATCAAAGTGTGATTCATCCCTGTCGGCCAGGACTGAGGGCACGATCCTTATCCACGATTTCACCTTTGAAACAGAGACTGCTCCCTCCGGCATATATCTGCAGAAGGCCATGAAGGGACCAAGGTCGTTGTGAGTAATATGTCCGTTGCGGTAAGAAAGGTAATTGTATCTCTTCCAGTTTGATGAGGCTCTAACATAAAACGAACGGGTGTAGGTTACCGGCATCACGGGTAGTAAGAGGCCAGGTCCGGTGCCACCATATTCCTTTCGCAGATACCGTCTGATATAAGAGGTAATTCTGTCACCCTCTATCTGGGAATCACCGTAATACATAACTCTTACCTGCTTAGCCTGTGAATAGCTGAGTCCGTCGAGGAAAACCGATATGGGATCACGGGGCAGGGCTATGGTATCGGCAGTTGCGGAATCAGCTGCTACGGTAATGGCTTCAACAGGTGGGGGAGGTAAAACAGTTACAACGGAATCAACGTTACTGCTCGTTGCAGGATGAACAAAGGAAGTGGTTTGAAGAAGATTGGCCGGAAAAAGGTTTTTGATCGTGGGAAGACCAAGGTCCCACGGCAAAATATATGAAAGACCTGCAAAACAGACCAGATAGATCAGCAAAAGCAAA